>NZ_JBQEQA010000027.1:0-88755 GCF_052045815.1 Pseudomonas sp. 22085 | reverse complement strand
CGCTGCACCTCGGCAAAGATCTCGGTGATCGGTCGATGCGGCTGGCGCTTTTGCAGTTGGCGCACCTGCTCGCTCAGGCGCAGCAACTCTTCACTCGGCTTGGCCCACTGCTCTTTCGGCAGCGGCTCCGACCATTGGCGCATGGCTTCGGGCAGCGCCTGTTTGCCGATCCTTCCGAGGCGGCGCACTTCCCATTCGACGAGTCGGTTGGGAATCGTCCACAAGGTCATGACGTGATAGAGGTACCAGAAGAAACCCGACAGCCGAGAACGAGAGCCGTCTCGGATCTGCTGGTGCATGCGCGCTCGGGCGTTGCGGAAGGTGTGCAGGCCTTCGTGGGGTGGGTCGTCGGGGCCTTGCAAGTCTTGAAGGTCTTGAATCGATTTGAGGTCGTGGATTTCGTATTCCATGTAGCCGCGAATGGCCTCCCAATGGCTGATCGCGAGGGGCAGGCCGGCGCATTGGAATTCGAGGCTGGTGAGGGTTTCGCCGTGGTAGAAACCGATGCCCATGCCGTATTGGCGGTGGATGCCGTATTGGGTCGCGCCCTGGGCTTCGATGATCCAGGCGGAGAGGGATTCCCAAGGGACAAAGACCGGTTCGGTGGCGCCTTCGGGCATGAAGCAGACTTCACGGCGTTGGCGGTTGAAGCGGGTTGGGATGATTGAGGCGCGTTTTTTGTGGTTGTGGTGCCAGACGCCGAGGCCGATGAGGAGCATTAAGCATCCCACAAGCAATGAAACCCCTTTGCCTTCATTGAAAAGTCCTTCTATGGCATGAGAAACATCATCCCAACCCATCCCGAACAAAAAGAACATGAAGCCGCCGATTAGCGGGAAAAGGAACGCCGCCGAGAACGCAACGCTGAATGGTCCCCCCAACGTCATTTGCCACATAAAAACCTGCGGAGATCCCAAGCCGAAGTCCATGAACACGTCATTCAGCTCGCCAATATGTGGTCCGTAAGCCGGCATTGGAGTTGGCAAGGGCAGCGGAGCGAGATAAGTGATTTTTCCGCTCGAAAACGGTTCAATGTCGCCTGCTTTTCGTGGCTGTTCGAGCTGCGGCGTACCTAATGGTTGATCGTGCTTATTCGGCATGGTCGGCCTGCTCCAGATGCTGGGTTTCGACGAGCAGCATGGGTGGGTGGCCTTTGACTAGCTGCGGATCAACCACTGCAAAGTGGTCTTCACCCCGAGGGTCTATATGGAGTACCCGAGTTCGCGACGCCCATTCACCTTTAGCATTCAGGGCCTGAATGCAAACCGCCAGTTCAAGCGTTTCTTTCGCTGAAGTGAACTTAGAGTCGGAATTCACTGGGTACTGAAGGCAGAGCACCAATCCCTTCGGGGTGGACTCAACGACTCGCAGGCTACTGACGACCTCATCGCTGATCACATCCTTGCGTTCTCGTAGCATTCCTCGGCTTTGTATCGGTATGGAAATACGGAGGGCGCCAATGCCTAGACGGTGCGTCGATTTACCGCCAAAGGGAGGTAAGAGATCACTCAATGTCAATCTCGGTAGCACCAGATGGATATCGCTGGGCTTGGCTTTGAACAGCAGGTTTTTCAGCCAGGAGTCGTGTGGGTTTGGCCCAAGTTGGGCGTAAGGCGCGTGGATCAGGAATGCCAGATAACTTTGATAGTCATCGAGTGAGTGGTCGCCAAGCATCTCGGCGTCACGACTCCATGGCGTGATTTTTAACCATTTGTCGTGAGCACTGATGTTGTAACGGTTGAACAGCCAAGTACCACTGAACTCCAGAACGGTGAACAGCGCTCCCGCCAGATTGAAGCGGAAAAATACTTTTGAAAGTCGTGTACCCGCAGCGGCCCAGGCTGTTGTTCGTGCGGCACTGTTTGGCGCGGAAATTACGGTATAGCCGGCGTACAAGGTCTGCCCAAGACCATATACATTGGCGGACATCATTCCGCCCGCACCCAATGTGGCCAGCGCGGCCGCACCTTGTGCCGGTTGATTACCACTGCGAATGGCCTGCTGCAGATTTAGATATTGATTTTTAAGACTCATAGCTGAAGACATTAGACCGAAGCCATAGGTGAACATGCCCAACCCAATATGCAACTTGCCCATTTGCACATGGACGTGCTGTAGGGCATGGGGTTGAAGCGCAGCAATAAGCGCAGTGCTACGAGCTTTCATTGCTGTATCAGCAAGACTTTGGGCTGCTGTGAATCCCGCCGCCCCAGTACTTGCCAATGCACCGTAAAGTGGAGCCCACGCCCGCTTGTTTTTGGCCTGCTTAGTCAGTTCTTTGATAACCCCCACCAAATTCACCACCTGCACCAAAACCACCACCAACCCCATCCCTTCCGTCTTCACCAGACTCCCCGCCGACACTCCGCCCAATCCCGCCCGGATATTCCCCAACAACCCGCGCAGTTCCTGCTGCTGCGCTGGCGGAAATACCACCGTCACCCCTGCCCTTGCAGGCGTCGCGCCGTACAACCGGGCCGAGCGGTCCGGCAGTTCTTCAATCGGGCTTAACGCTGCTGCCAATCGCCCTTCGATCTGCGTCAATTGCGCCCGCACCCGCACGATTTCTTCCTGCAACTCCATCGCCCTTGGGGTTTTGTGGCCCTGACGATTCTTGTTGTGGGTGATCTGGTTGCGTTCGCGGTTGAGGGTCGTGAGGTATTCGCGTTCGCGCAGAACTTCCTTGATCGCCGTTTGCAGCGCGGACTGTTCTGCGGGGCTTGCGACGGTGAAGGTCACGCCGCTGGTTTTTGCCGCGTCAAAGAGGCTCAGGCGCAGGGCTTTGGGCAGGCGCTGGAACAGTTCATCGAGGTCGGGGATTTTCTCGGCCGAGAGGTCGAAGCCTTCCAGCACGCGGTTCAGGCCCAGGTTCAGTGCCGGGCTGTAGGTGTCCTGCACCGCCGCCGCGACGACGCGGGTGTGTTCGGGCATTTCATCGAGGGCTGGCAGTTGCGGTTGTTCGATCCTTTTCAGCTTGGCCAGCCAGTCCGGCAAGTTGTTGAACGTGGCCATAAGGGCGTTGAACAGCGTTGAGTATTGCCCGCTCTGCTCCGATTGCAGGCGCAGCGGTAAGGTGTAGAAGACCGTTCGGGTCAGTTCCGGGTGTTCCTCCAGATAATCGAGCATTTTTTCGCTGGCTTCGTCGCTGCGGCACAGATCCTTGAGGCAGGCGTATTCGGCGCTGAGGGCCTGATGGAGTTGCGCCGCCACTTGCGCGTCGTAGTACCAGGCCGAACGATGGAAGTGTCCGCCGACCAGCAGTTGCGTGCGGTCGGCGGTGATGCGTTCGAGCAGGCGGTTCCAGCGACCGAGGTCGTCACGCAGGAGGTTCAGTCGCTCGTCCATCGCCGGGCGGTCGATCAGGTCGTTGATCCCGCGTTTACCGCTGAGCAGCGGGCCGTCGAGCACGTCTTTGATGCGCCGATCCTGATCCTTGCCGAGGCGGATCAGCGTCTCCAGATGCTGTTCGACAAAGTCCTGGGGAGCGACGGCTTCGAAGTACTGGCGCGTGTAAAAACGCCGATCCACCTCAGCCGTAGGGGCCAGACGATTCTGTCCCATGCCGTCATCAAAACCCTGAGCGCGCAGTTTTTGCAGTTCGGGCGGCGCCAGCGCATCGGCCTGGACATCTCCGCCCCTGTTCAAATAATCGAGCAACGCCTTGCGCGTATTCTCGCGATCCGGCTCGGGCAACTGTTCCAGATCGGCAAACAGGGCTTTGGCCTGTGGCTGTTCGCTGGCCTTGGCCAATCCGTCGACACCGGCCTCGCTCAGTTGGCTCAGCGACTCGATGTAGCTGGCGAGCAGATAATCGCGCGCGTTGTTGCCGGTATTGCTCCACTCATCGACCCAGCCGACCACGGTGTCCTGATACTCGGCCAGATCGCGCATCACACCCAGATCGTCGTTGACCAGCAGAAACAGCGTGTCGTCCTGATAGGGCCCGCGCACCCGGCCGAGGAATTCGCCGATGTGCGCTGGGCGGAACCGCTGCGGTTGCTCCCACAGATAAGGTTCGCGCTCGTGCTCGGGAGCGTCGCTGACCTGCACGGTCGGCATCCGCGTTGCGTCAACCTCCGCGACAGGTTCCGCGCCGGCGGCCACCTCCGCCAACCACTGTCTGGTCTGCTCGACGGTGAGTAAATGCTCGCCCCCGGTCAGACAATTCACCGCTGCAAGATCGACCGCCTGCATGAAGTGCTCGCGCTCTTCGCGGCTGTCCAGCACCTGATGGCACTTGCCCGCCGTCCACTGCACCTCGGCCAAGGTCACGTACAACGTACTTTGCCGGGGAAAGATCAGCGCCGGACGCGCTTCAATCGCTGCGCGCTGATCCTCGCTGACCTGTTTGCCCTGGTGCAGCAGGGCCGTGACGATACCGTCGAGCATTCGGTATTCGTACAACTCGCCGCTGAGGCTGTCGATGATGTACAGCCAGCCATCGCGCAGCCGGCGAATGCCCAGCGGGCGCGCGGTCAAGGTGTACGGCAATTTCAATTCGGTGCCCGGATCGAACGCTCTTTCCACCAGGCCGTAGCTCAACGGCAGCAGTTGCACATGGGTTTGTTGCAGCGGGCAAGCCGCAGGCGCAACGATGGGGGCTTTCGAGGCGGCGGCAGCGTCGAGGATGGCGGGATGGGTCATGGGCGTTCCCTTTGACTGGCCCAACGCTGCGCCACATCAACGGCCAGCGTGAGGCGCTCGCCCGGTGATTGCAGAGAAGGCGTGTGGAACAAGTGATGGATTTGCGGGTGTTGGGCGATATCGCGGCTGTCGAGCAACGCCAACAGGTTGGCGAAGTTGAACAACTCGGATCGGCTGCTCAGGCCAAGCGCGCTGGCCTGGGTTTCCATTTGCTGCAGCGTTGGCCAGCGCTGGGTCAGGGTTTCTCCGACATGAAATCGGGAAAAGTGCTTCAACAGATGCGCATCCAGATCCAGCAACGCTCGGCGCCGATCAACCTGATCCAGCGCCGCGTTCTGTTCAGGGCTCAGGCAATAAGGGACAGGAAGCTGCGGGCATTCAGCCTGCCGAGGCCGATGGATGTGCCAGGCATCGTTGACGCAGTCCGCCGTCACCACACAGGTCAAAGGCCCGAACAAACGCTGATCGCCACTGGCATACAGCGCATGCACCACCCCGGCATCGGCCAGCCGCAACAGCGCCGATTGCCCGGCCGGCAATTCGACACTCAGCAGTTTGCGCAGGTGTTCGCCAACGCTGTGCATCGGCGCACAGCTGAACAACAGCACGCCCCACTCTTGCGCCGCGTGTTGCAGGAAGAACCGCGCCAACGCCTCGTCAGCCCGCTCGATGGCCACGAGCAACGGCGACAGATCGCGCAGTGCCGCGAAGGGTGGCTGGTCATACAGAGCAAATGTGCTGACCGAAGGGCTAATCTGCTTCAACCGCGTTGGCAGGTCACTGATCGTCGCCCCATCCAGCAGCAAAAAGGCCTGGTGTCGGGTCCATGGCAAATCGTCGGGCAGACCGGTCGAAAGGCTCACGCGCGGGCAGCCTCGCAGATCAGACAACGCGAAGTGCGCGTAGACACCAGGGCGTGGCGTTGCTGAACCGGATCAAATGCCACTTTCAACAATGGCAACGCCCCCGGCACCAGCGGTTCCGCCGCCATTCCTGGCGCAGGCGCGCCGCCCTGCAGAATCGGCACGCTGCTGCAAATGCCTTCGGGGCCCAGCGTCAACCAATGCCCGCCGGCCTTGATCGTCACATGGGTGCCGCCGTCGATGACCACTTGCTGACCGGCCCCGAGGTGGATTTGCTGACCGGCGCTGAGCCGTTGGCTGGCGACACGAATGTGGCGGTCGCCCTGCACCCACAGATGATCGTCCTGCTTGATTTCGGTCAGGCGATTGCCGTGGGTCAGATGGTGTTCATCGCTGTGCAGCTCATGAATGGCATTGCCGCCAACGACCACGGTGCGTTGATTGTCGACCTGGACACGCTGGTCATTGAGCACCAGCTGGACAAAGTCACGTTGCGCGCGGATGGCGATTTCTTCCGCGCCCTTTCTGTCTTCGATGCGCAGTTCGTTGTAACCACCGCCACCGGGGCTGCTCTGGCTGCGCCAGATACTGCGCGTCTGCTCTGCTGGCAGATCCAGCGGCACTGGCGTCACGGCGTTGGGTAAACAACCCAGCACGAACGGCTTGTCCGGATCCCCCTCAGTGAACCCGACCAGCACTTCCATGCCGACGCGCGGAATCTGCACGCTGCCGTATTGGTCATGAGCCCAGCCTGTGGCTACGCGCAACCAGCAACTGGATTGTTCATTGAGCTGGCCTTCGCGGTCCCACAGCAGTTGGACTTTCACCCGGCCGTAGGCATCGCAGTAAATCTCTTCTCCGGGCGGCCCGGTCACCACGGCATGTTGGTTGCCGTTGATTCGGGGTTTACGGTGTTCGAGGGCGGGGCGAAAAATGACGTCCCAGGGCGTCGCAACGAAGTGGTTGCGATAGCCCTGAGTGAAGTCGTCTGCGGTAGCGAGGTCGGTCGCCGACTCTTCCAGCACTTGCGGCTGTCGGCCAAGATGATCGACGCGGGTCAGCAGCCATAAACCGTTGTAATCGGCGCGTGGATGTTCCCTGATGTCGACGAAGCTGCCACTGCGCATCAGGCTCTGATCGCTACGCCCCTGTGCTTGCCGGTAATCGGCGCGATGCCGCTCAAGGGCGCGCTGACTGAGATGTCTACCCCGATCGCGATGAGTGAACTGACCCGGAAAGCGGTAATCCTCAAGCACTGGAAGCCGCGTTTCTTTGGCTTCGGCGTCCAGTTGCACGGTGGGCTTTTCGAAGTGGTAATCACGGCGGCTGACGTGCGTGGTGCGGGTTTCCACGCGGACGTTGAAGCGGTCTATGGCCGCAGTCTCGGCAACCATGCCGCTGCCTTGTGCATAAGCCGTCGGTGCAGCCGGCGTGGGGAAAGCGCTCTGATCATCACCGAATACCAGCAGGTGCCCGTCGCGACTGTGCTGAAAATGAAAGTGCAGTCCCTCCTCCTCACACAAACGCTGGATGAAGAACAAGTCCGTCTCTTCAAACTGCACGCAATACAGGCGAGGCTGGTAATCGGCGCTGAGCTGGAAACGCCAGGCATCCGGCTGCATGCCATGGTCGCTCAACACGCGGGCGATGATTTGCGGCACGCTCTGATGCTGGAAAATTCGTTGGTTATGACGATGGGCGAGGTAGGCCAGATGGGGCACCAGAACAATCTGGTAGCGGGTCAAGCGTGTGCCCGAATCACCTTGAGCGACTCGATGGATCTGGCCGTGAATGCCTGAGCCATCCGGGCAGAATGACAAAAAGGCTGGCCGGTGCAGCAGGGCTTCGAGATCAAGGTCGCGGCGTTCACTGACCAGCTCGAGTACGACCTCGTAGATTTGGTTGAGCGCTTCCCTGGCCTGGAATTCGAACACCTGAAGGTCGTGGGAAAAACCCTCTATCTCGAGTCTGAATACAACTGGTTTGCTGGCGCCAAACATCCACTTTTCCCTGTGCCTTTTTCAGGCTCGGGACTTTGCGTGGGTCTACGGTTCGACGCAGTCAGGACAATCGTTTAATCATGTAGGACATGTCCGTGATGCCAGAAACAAGCTTGCCGCTTTAGCAAACGCCTACAGCAAGATCCGAGCTTCGGTGAAGGCAACTGCCGCAGCCTGTGATCGGGCAAAAAAAACCGCCCTTACGGGCGGCTGAAGTGCTTCGCTCCTGAATCAGAACCCGAGGCTGAAGCTGATGGTCATCGCATGGTCGTTGCTCTCGTTCGATAGCTGCCCCGAGTAACCGATACCGAGTTTACCGGTCGGGCTGATCTGGAAGTCCACGCCCGCTTCGACCACTGCGCTGTCCTTGGCAATCGGTACGCCTTGGGTGTTGAACGAGGCGCCACCGTCGATGAAGGTCAGGTCGGCGTCGGGTTTGGTGTCACCGAAGGCATGCCGCCAGCCGAGGGCTGCGCGCGGGGTGAATTGCCCGCCGTTGGCCAGGGTGATGACCTTGCCGGCGCGCACGCCCAGGGTCGAGAAGGTGATGTCCTGATCGGACTCGGCGCGCAGGCGCCCCACCCCACCTTTCTCCTTGGCCTTGTCGCTGTCGTAGTTGACGTAGGCCAGACCGGCGAACGGTTCCAGGGCAATCCCCGCCGCTTCGATGGCATAGCCGACTTCACCGAACACCTGGGCGCTGCGGGCGTCGTAATTGGCCTTCAACCGGTCGTTGTAGGCACCGACGCTGACATCGCGCTTGGTCTCGATGTCATGCCAGCTGTACGCCGCACCGAGGCGCACTGCCAACGCATCGAATTGCGAGTTGAGGTACGCCGCCAGGTGGTAGCTCTCAACCGTGGCATTCGAGCGACGATCATGGGCATCCAGATCGCTGCGGGTGTAGCCGGCGGCCATGCCGACGCGCCACTGGTCATCGAGCTGCTTGTCGGTGCCGAGCATGAAACCGCTCAGGTTGCGATCCAGTTTCGCGCTGTTGCTGTTGCCATCCGACTCGCCCCAGGCGCCGAGTGCGCGGGCCCAGCCGACCATTTCGCCGTGACAGCCGTTGCTGCTCAGCTGGTTTTCGCTAGGAGCCAGGGCGCGACGTGGATCGTCCGGCGCGCTGCACGACGGCTGGCGCATACGGTCGTTGACCGCGTCACGCACATAGCGCGAATCCTCAAGGATTGCGCTGGCAGTGCTGGCATGGATCTCCCCCGACAGGCTGTCGAAGGCGTTACGTGCCCCGGCCACGCTGAGGTTGATGATTTCGTTCTGCAACGCAGCGCCCGCCGCGCCGTTGCGCATCAACGCCGAAGCGGTATTGCGCTGGTTGCGGGTGGCGGCTACGTCGACGAACGAATTGCCGTTGCGGCTGACCACCAGGTTCACCGCGTTAGCGTCGTACACCAGCGCAGTATTGAGGAACGCGTATTGCGGCAGGTCGGCGGCGCTGAAGGTGCCGGTCACTCCGCCACCGGCGGTGATCAGCGAGTACACGGTATTGCCGGTGAACGGCGCCAGGCTGTTGACCTGCAGACCGCCGCCCAGGGTGGCGGTACCACCGACCGCCAGTGGTGTGGCGGTCGGCGAGCTGACCGTCAGGGCCAGCACACCGTCAGCGGCGTTGCTCAGGTTGCCGGCGACACTCAAGGTGCCATCCGCGCCACCGGAAGCCACCACGCCATGGTTGACTACCGAACCGACGCTGCCATTGCCGCTCAGTCCCGCGCCGTTGGCCACGGTGACCTGCCCGGCAAGCGAGGCCCGCGCCGCGCGGCTGCCGACTTGCAGCACGCCCTGATCCACCGCCACGGTGCCGCTGAAGGGTTGATCACCGGTCAGCAGCAGGCGCGCGGCACCGCGTTTGGCCAAGGCGCCGACACCGCTGAGGCGACCGTTGAACTGGCCGTTGGTGTTCTGCTGGAACACCAGCGATGCGTTGTTGAGGATGTTGCCTTGCAGGCTGGTGGTATTGCCGATCAGCGTACCGCCGCTGACCGTCGTCCCGCCGCTGTAAGTGTTGGCGCCGCTGAGGATCAGAGTGCCGGAATCCAGCTTCTCGATACCGCCAGTGCCCACCAGCGGTGCGGAGATTTCCGCGCTGCCACCGGCATTCACCCGTACCGGCGCGAGGCTGCCGCCCGGGCCGTTGACCGGGGTCAGCGTACCGCCAGCGCCTGGAACCAGGCTGTAACCGCTGGACAGGAACTGCAACCCGGTGAAGTTCTGATTGCCTTGCACCGTGACTGTGCCGCTCTGACCGCCGAACACGGCGAACTGACCGTTTGACGCCAGCGCCTGGGTTCCGCTCGGATCGGTCCAATTGGTGCCCGGGCCCCACACGCCGCTGCCGCCACCGATGCTGCCATCCGGATTGGTGGTGCCGCCGTTCCAGAACTGCACTTCACCCGGAGTGTTCTGCACCAGCAGATTGACCTGATTGGCCAGCGCGGTCTGCAGGGTCAGGTTGGCCGCCGAAACCGGCAGGCTGCCGTAGACCAGACCGTTATCGGTCAGGCTGCCGCCGTAGCTGAACAGTTGATAGACCCCGGTGCCGAAGCCGCCGGCGTTGCTGATGTTCAGCGTGCCGTCGAGGGTCAGGTTGCCGGCGACGTTGACCACCGTTGTGGAGCTGGCGGCCGAGCCGAGAGTGAAGTCCAGGTTGGTGCCCGAAGACAACGCCAGCGAACCGACCGACAACGGCGTTGCAGTGCCGCCACCGGTCAGCGTCGCACCGTTGGCCAGTTGCACGGCGCCGGCGAACACGCCGCTGCCGCCGACCTTCGCCCCGCTGGCCACGTTGACGTTGGCACTGTTGAGCACACCGTTGACGTTCAGCGCACCGGCCTGCACCGCAGTGTTGCCGGTGAAGGTGTTGTTGCCGGTCAGCAGCAAGGCGCCGGTGCCGGTTTTGTTCAGGTTGCCGGCGCCGGTCAGATTGCCGGTGTAGCTGCCGTCGCTGTTCTGCTCGAAGGTCAACGTCGCGTTGTTGACGATGGCGCCTTGCAGGCTGCTGGTGTCGCCACGGGTGCTGCCGCCGTTCAGCGTGGTGCCGCCGCTGTAGGTGTTGGCGCCACTGAGGACGAGGTCGCCACTGCCGTTTTTCACCAGACTGCCGCTGCCGGTGATTGCACCGATCAGGGTGGTGTTCTGGTTGCCGGCCAGGGTCAATTCCGCACCCAGGTTGATGGCGTTGGCCAGTTGCAGCGCGCTGGTGCTGTCGAGGGTGCCGTTGCCCAGCACGCTGAGGGCGCCGCTGCTGATCGCGCTGTTGTTGCCCAGGATCAGCGAGCCGCCGGACAGTTGAGTGCCGCCGCTGTAGGTGTTGCCGCCGTTGAGGGTCAGGCTCGATGCGCCGGTCTTGATCAGACTGCCGCTGCCGCTGACCACACCGCCGAGGGTCAATGCGTTGGCGCCGGTGACGGTGAGTCCGCCGTTGAGCACCACGGCGTTGGCCAGGCTGACCGCGGTGTTGCTGTCCAGCGCCGTGCCGTTGGCGGCGGTCAACACGCCGGTGCCGAGGGCGGCGTTGTTGCCGACCACGATCTTGCCGCCATTGAGCGCGGTGCCGCCGGTGTAGCCGTTGGCGGCGTTGAGCACCAGGGTGCCGGTGTCGTATTTGCCCAGTGCGCCGGCGCCGTTGAGCGCCACGCCCACGGTGGCGGTGACGTTCGGATCGACCCGAACGGTGGCATTGCCCAGCGACCCGTTGACCAGATTCAACGAACCGGCCGTGCCGTTCTGCAGGTTGTAGCCATCGGTGACGAATTGCATGCCGGTGATGGTTTGCGCGCCGTTGACCGTGACGGTGCCCGCCGTGCCCTGGAACACCGCGAAGTTGTTGGTCCAGGCCTGATTGGTGGTGCCGTTGACGTCGGTCCAGTTGGTGGTGCCGGTACCCCAGGTGCCGCTGCCGCCATCCACCGAGCCGTTGGCGACCAGTTGGTTGCCGTCCCAGAACTGCACGGTAACGCCTGGTGCGGTGACCAAAAGGTTGATCTGGTTGGCCAGCGCGGTTTGCAGGGTCAGGTCGCCCGGGGTGACGCTGCCCGGCACGGTGCCGATCAGCATGCCGTTGTCGGTCAAGCCGCCGGTGTAGTTGATCAAGCGGTACACGCCGCTGCCGAAACCGCCGATGTCGCTGACATTGAGGGTACCGTCGAGGGTCAGGTTGCCGCCGACGTTGACCAGTGCGTTGCCGCCACCGGACACCGGTGTGCCGAGGCCGACATCGAAGTTGGAGTTGGCGTTGAACACCAGCGAATTCACCGACAGCGTGCTGCCGGTAGCGCCGGCCAGGTGACCGCCATCCGCCACAGTCACCGCCCCGCCGAGCGAACCGCCGCCGGTCAGAGTGCCGCCGCTGTTGACCAGCACACTGGCGCTGTCCAGCGAGCCGCTGACGTTCAAGGTGCCGGCGTTGACCGTGGTGTTGCCGGTCAGGCTGTTGAGGCCGGTCAGGGTCAGCGTGCCGGTGCCGAGTTTGCTCAACTCGCCGGTGCCGGTGAGCACACCGCCGAAAATGCTGCTGGCGTTGTTGCCGCCGATACTCAGCGTATTGCCGCCGCCGATCAGTGCGGTACCGCTGCCGGCCAGGCTGGCGAGGCTGCCGGAACCGCCGAGGTTGAGGGTCGCCGCAGCGCCGAGATTGACTCCGGCGTTGGTGCCCAGTGCCGAGTTGCCCAGGGTGGTCAGGCTGCCGGATTGCACATCAAAGGTGCCGCTGAAGGTGTTGGTGCCGGACAGCGTCAGGTCGGCCAGACCGTTTTTGGTCAGGGTGCCGGCCCCGGCGATCACGCCACCGAGGGTCAGGTTATTGTTACCGGCCACGCTCAGGTTGGCATTGACGTTGACGTTGTTGGCCAGCACCAGTGGCGCCGTGGTGTCGAGGGTCGAAGCGCCCGCCACGGTCACTGCGCCGGAGCCCAGGCCCGCCGCGGTGCCAAGGGTCACGGCGCCGGCGTTCAGCGTGGTGCCGCCGCTGTAGGTGTTGATGCCGTTGAGGGTCAGGTTGGAGGCGCCGTTCTTGATCAGACCGCCGGTGCCGCTGACCACGCCGCTGAGGGCTACGTCGCTGTTGCCGGTATTGGTCAGATTGGCATTGAGCACCACGTTGTTGCCCAGCGACACAGAGGTGTTGCTGTCCAGCGCCGAAGCACCGGCCACCGTCAGGTTGCCCAGACCGAGGGCGCCGTTGCTGCCGGCGGTCAGGGTGCCGGCGTTGAGGGTGATGCCGCCGAGGAAGTTGTTGGCTCCGCTCAGGATCAGGTTGGCCGCGCCGTTCTTGGTCAGGCTGCCGGCGCCGTTGATCGCGCCGCTGAGTGTCAGATCGTTGCTGCCGACGATGCCGAGGTTGCCCGCCAGGTTGATCGCGTTACCCGCCGTGACAGCACCGCTGGCATCCAGGGTAGTGCCGTTCGCCGCGTTCAGAGTGGCCGACCCCAGCGCGCTGTTCGACGCCAGAACCAGTCCGCCCGCGTTCAATGCCACCGGGCCGAGGAAGGCGTTGTTGCCGCCAAGGGTCAGGTTGGCCGCGCCATTCTTGATCAGCCCACCGGTACCGTTGATCACACCGTTGAGGGTCAGCGCGTTGCTGCCAAGGATCGTCAGGTTGCCGTTGAGCGTGGTTGCGTTGGCCAGGGTCACGGCGGTGTTGCTGTCCAGTTGCGTGCCGGCGTTGGCGATCAACGCACCGCTGCCCAGCGCGGTGTTGTTGCCGACCACGATTTTGCCGCCATCGAGTTGCGTGCCGCCGGTGTAGCTGTTGGCGCCGTTGAGTACCAAGGTGCCCGCGTCGAGTTTGTTGAGGATGCCGCTGCCGTCGATGTTCACCCCAACCGTGGCGGTTACGCCCGGATCAACGCGCATCGCCGTGGTGCCGCCGGCACCGTTGACGGCGGTCAGCAGTCCCGAGGTGCCGTTGACCACGTTGTAGCCATCGGTGAGGAACTGCATGCCAGTAAACAGCTGCGTGCCGTTGACCGATACCGTGCCGGCCGTGCCCTGGAATACCGCGAAGTCGCCGGCCCAGGTCTGATTGACCAGACCATTGGCGTCGGTCCAGTTGGTGCCGGCGCCGTTCCAGGTACCGCTGCCGCCATCGACAGTGCCGTTGGCGATAGTCTGGCTGCCATCCCAGTAACGAATGTCCGAATTCGGCGCCGAGACCTGAATGTTGATCTGATTGGCGACCCCGGTCTGCACCACCAGATCGCCCAGCCCATAACCGACCGGCACGCTGGCAACGTCCAGGCCCAGATTGGTCAGGGCACCGGTGTAGTTGAACAGACGATACACACCGACGCCGAAACCACCGGCATCGGTGACGTTGAGATTACCGTCGAGGGTGAGGTTGCCGCCGACGTTCATCAGCGACGTGGTCGATGGCGTCCCCAGCGCCGCATCGACATTGCTGCCGGCTGCGAGCGTCAATGATCCGGCCGAGAGTGTATTACCCGACGACAGGGCCAGGTGACCGCCGCTGTTGATGGTCATCGCGCCGAGTGCCGAACCGTTGCCGGTGAGGGTGGCGCCGGTATTGACGTTGACCTGGGCACTGGCCAGCGAACCGCTGAGGTTCAGGGTACCGCCGTTGACGGCGGTGTTGCCGACGATGCCGTTGATCCCGGTCAGGTTCAGGGTGCCGGTGCCGACCTTGGTCAGGCCGCCGTTGCCGCTCAGGTCGCCGTCGAAGGTGCTGGTGCTGCTGACTCCGCCCACGGTCAATGTGTTGCCGCCGCCGATCTGTACGCTGCCGCTGCCGCTCAGGCCGTTGAGGCTGGCGTTGCTGCCCAGATTGAGGCTGGCGCCGGCGCTGACGTTGGCGCCGGAGGTGTTGCCCAGCGCCCCGCTGCTCACGGTGGTGACGCTGCCGGCGGCAATGTTCAGCGCACCGGTGAAGGTGTTGTTGCCGCTGAGGGTCAGGTCGTCCAGGCCGGTCTTGGTCAGGCTGCCGGCGCCGTCGATCACGCCGCTGAGAGTCAGGCCGTTGTTACCGGCCAGGGTCAGCCCGGCATCAAGGGTGATGTTGTTGCCGAGGGTGAAGGCGCTGCTGTTGTCCAGTGTCGCGGCGCCACCGACGGTGAGCGTGCCGCTGCCCAATGCGCCGGGCGCGCCGACGGTCAGGTTGCCGGCGTTGAGCGTGGTGCCGCCGCTGAAGGTGTTGGTGCCGTTGACGGTCAGGTTGGCCGCCCCGTCTTTCACCAGTTGGCCGGTGCCGCTGAGCACGCCGCCGAGGGTCAGGTTCTGCGTGCCGCCGACGCTCAGCGCCGCATTCAGCACGACCGCGTTGGCCAGACTGACCAGCGGCGAACTGCTGTCGATTGTTGCCGCACCGCCGACGGTCAAGGCGCCGGTGCCGAGCGCCGAGCTGTTGCCGACGGTCAGGGTACCGGCGTTCAGGGTGGTGCCGCCGACGTAGGTGTTGGTGCCATTGAGGTTCAGATTGGCCGCACCGTCTTTCACCAGGCTGCCGGCACCGGCGACGGTGCCGGTGAGGGTCAGGTCCGCGCTGCCGCCGACATTGAGCGCGCCTGCGAGGTTGACCTGATTGCCCAGAGTGACGGCGGTATTGGTATCCAGCGTGGTGCCGGCCGCTGCGTTGAGTGCACCGCTGCCCAGCGCGGTGTTGCTGCCGACGATCAGTTTGCCGACGTTCAGCGCGGTGTTGCCGAAGTAGGTGTTGGCGCCGTTGAGGATCAGGTCGGCCGGGCCGCTCTTGGTCAGGCCACCGACCCCGGAGACCACGCCCGCGAGGGTCAGCGCGTTGCTGCCACCGATGGTCACGTTGCCGCCGAGGTTGACGTTGTTGGCCAGGCTCGCCGCTGTGCTGGCATCCAGCGTGGTGCCATTGGCGGCGTTGAGTACGCCAGTGCCGAGGGCGGTGTTGGAGCCGACGACCAGAGTCCCGGCGTTCAGCGAAGTAGCGCCGGTGTAGGTGTTGTTGCCGGTCAGGGTCAGGGTTGAAGCACCGGTCTTGATCAGGTTGCTGGTGCCACTGATCACGCCGCCGAGGGTCAGCGGGTTGGCGCCGCCGGTGGTGAGGTTGGCGTTCAGCGCGATGGCGTTGTTCAGCGCCACGTTGGCGCTGCTGTTGAGCGTGCCGCCCGCCCCGCCCACGGTCAGCGTGCCGGTGCCAAGTGCCGCGCCGTTGCCGACGGTCAGGCTGCCGGCGTTGAGTGCAGTGCCGCCGGTGAAGGTGTTGGCGCCGTTGAGGGTCAGGTTGGCCGTGCCGTTCTTGATCAATTGACTGGCGCCGCTGATCACCCCGCCAAGGGTCAGTGCATTGCTGCCGCCGATCCCCAGATTGTTGTTGAGAATCACGTTGTTGTTCAGCGTCACCGCGGTATTGCTGTCGAGGGTCGCCGCGCCGCCGACGGTGATATTGCCGCTGCCCAGCGCAGCGTTGGCACCCGCGGTGATGGTGCCCGCGTTCAACGCAACAGCACCGAGGAACGTATTGGTGCCGTTGAGAATCAGGTTCGCCGCGCCGTTCTTGGTCAGCCCGCCGCTGCCGCTGACCACGCCGCCGAGGGTCAGGTTGGCGCTGCCGCCAATGTTCAGGTTGCCGCCGAGGGCGACGGCGTTGCTCAGCGCCACAGTGGTGCTGGCATCGAGGGTGGTGCCCGCCGCCGTGGTCAGCGCGCCGGTGCCCAGCGCGGTGTTGGAGCCGACGATCAGCGTCCCGGCATTCAGTGCCGTGCCGCCGGAGAAGGTGTTGTTGCCGCTGAGGGTCAGGTTCGCGGTGCCGTTCTTGATCAGGTTGCCGGCGCCGCTGATGACCCCGCTCAAGCCCAGTGCCTGAGTACCGCCGATGGTCAGATCCGCCGCCAGCGCCACCGCGTTGGCCAGGGTCACGGCGGTGGTCGCATCCAGAGTGGTGCCGGCCGCCGCGTTCAAGGCGCCCGTGCCGAGGGCGGTGTTGCTGCCGACGAGCAAACTGCCGCCGTTGAGCGCGGTGCTGCCGCTGTTGGTGTTGTTGCCGGTCAGGGTCAGGCTGGCGCTGCCGCTCTTGGTGATCGCCCCGGTGCCGGACAGGACGCCGGCCAGGGTCAGGGCATTGCTGCCGAGCACGTTCAACGTACCGGTGATACCGACGTTGTTGGCCAGGGTCACGTTGCCGGTGCTGTCGAGGCTGGTGCCGTTGCTGGTGTTGAGCACCCCGGTGCCCAAGGCGTTGTTGTTGCCGACGCGCAAGGTGCCGGCGCTGAGGCTGGTGTTCCCGGTGTAGGTGTTGATGCCGTTTAGGGTCAGGCTGCCGCTGCCGGTTTTGGTCAGATTGCTGGCGCCGCTGATCACCCCGCCCAGGGTCAGCGCTCCAGTGCCGGTTGCGGTCAGGGTGCTGTTGAGCGTGATCGCGTTGGCCAGCGAAATCGGCGTCGTTGCCGAGATGCTCGAAGCGCCGCCGACCGTAATGCCGCCAGTGCTGAATGCCGCGTTGTTACCCACAAGCACTGTGCCGCCGTTGAGCACGGTGTTGCCGGTGTAGGTGTTGATGCCATTGAGGTTGAGCTGGCCGCTGCCGATCTTGGTCAGGCCGCCAGTACCGGAAATCACGCCGTTCAGGGTGGTGCCGTTAATGCCCTGCAAGGTCAGGCCGCTCGCGCCCAGATTGATCTGGTTGGCCAGCGACAGTCCCGCGTTACTGGCCTGGAGGATCCCGCCGTTGGACGTCAGTACACCGCTGCCGAACGCGGCGTTGTCGTTGAACTGCGCGACACCGCCATTGAGGGTGGTCGCACCGCTGACCAACGGCCCCTGCAAGGTCCAGGTGCCGCTGTTGAGGGTCAGGTTGTTGAAGTTGACGTAGGTCGCGCTGGACGCAGTGCCGGTCCCGGTGACGCCACCACCGACGCCGATCGGGTTTTGCAGGATCAGCGTGTTGGTGCCCCCCGCGCCGCCATCGATGGTGCCGGTCGGGGCGAAGGTCAGGTTGATGCCGACCAGGCCACCGAGGCCGACGGACACTTGCACACCGTCACCGACGTTAACGCTGGAACCGGTGATCGCGTAGAAGGTGTTGGTGCTGCCCGCGCCCATCGACACGCCGCCGGTGATGTTACCGGCGTTGGTGAAGGTGTTGCCTGCTGCCGACGTCTCGAACGCAATCCGGCCGTTGATCGTGCCGCTGGCACTGTTGGTCATGTTGACTTGCGAACCGCCATACACCCCGACCACCGGGGTGTCGGCCAGGGTGATCCCGCCGACCGACAGCCCGGTGGAGGTAATGGTGCCGTTGTTGGTGATGGTCGTGGTACCCGCCGCCGCGTTGTTCACGCCGATAGCCAGCCCGTCAATGCTGGTCAGGTTGAGGCCGAGCAACATCCCCGTGCCGCGCATGATTCCGCTGGCGTTGTTGACCACGCTGACCGTGCTGGTGGCCCCGGTGCCGATGAATGCACCGCCACTGAGAATCGACACCAGGCCCAGCAAGGCCGGGTCGACGGTGCCGGAGTTGTTCAGGTTGATATTGGCCCCGGTCAGGTTGATGACCTTGCCGCCCAGCGTCGCATTCATCTGCGCGCCCGAGTTGACGTTGACCGTCAGGCCGCTGGTGGCACTGCTGTAGTCATTGAGAAACAGCGGCAGGCTCGGAACACCCGAACAGGTAATCGTGGAACCTGCTGCCGAGCAGGTGGCGAACGCCTGCTCGCTGACACCACCGAACAGCAGTCCGGCGACGCTCAGATGCACAGCAAGGGACAGTGGGGAAAAACGCGAAACGAGGGCGACACCAAACCTTGCTTCCACGGGCTACTCCTTTCGTGGTCGATTTCGTCCTTGAAGCGTGCAACTGCGGCAAGATTCAGCACGCGTATCAAGCGTATGACGGTCATCAGATAACCGTCCCATTCCAGACACACGCTAGTTGATGCCCTGCGATGGGGCACCGGTTAAATAGTGTTAATACTTTTGTGCGATAAGGCCCTGCGCCGATACTTCCGGCCGTTCTGAGCAAGGGCTTGAGGACGATTTGAGGCGCTTTTAAGGGGAGTTGATCGAATCGCCAGGTAAACCCGTGAATCAATCGATTTTTCAGTGACTTGGAAAACTGGTACGGCTTGTGCAAACGTTTGCGAGTCGCTAATGACCGCATTTTCGTTACAAAACCGTACAGGGCCCATCATTCGGGCCTTGATCTGCAAAAAGGACTTTGAATGTACGTTTCTTACTGCCACCGCCGTCGCGGTGCACGCACCTTTGCTGTTTCCCTGCTACTGGCCGGCGTTACCGGAGTTCTCAGTCACACCGCACTGGCGCAACCTGCCCTGCCCGAGGAATCCGCCCAGGGAGAAGCCCTCAGCCCTGAAGCCAGCCCGCCGCAAAAAGGCGCGTACCTGTCGGACTGGTACAACCAGGACCTGATGCTGATCGGCAGCAAGGACATCAGCTTCGGCCCGCAACCGGCCGACGACATTTACCTGGAATACGAGTACTTCGGGCGCAAGGGGCCGTTCGAGCTGTATGGCTACATCGACATTCCGAAGATCTTCAACATCGGCAACAGCCACGACAAAGGCGTGTGGGACCATGGCTCGCCGGTGTTCATGGAGCACGAGCCGCGCATCTCCATCGACTACCTCGCCGGGCGCAGCCTGGCCATCGGGCCGTTCAAGGAATGGTACGTGGCGTTCGACTGGATCTACGACCACGGCAGCCGCAAAGAGAACCGCGCCAACACGCTGTACAGCGGCTTCGGCACCGATATCGACACCCATTCACGGGTCAATCTGTCGGCCAACCTGTACGGGCGCTACCAGTGGGAAAACTACGGGGCCAGCAACGAGTATTCGTGGGACGGCTACCGCGCGCAGCTCAAGTACATCGTGCCGATCGACAAATTCAGCAACGGCGCTTCGCTGACCTACATCGGCTTCACCAACTTCGATTTCGGCTCGGACCTGCACAAGGACAACCCGGCGCGCACCGCCAATGCCACGGTGGCGACCAACGTGTTGCTGTACTCGTTCACGCACCTGCGTTTCACCCTGGTCGGCCGTTATTTCCACAACGGCGGCAACTGGGAGGATGGCAGCGAGCTGAATTTTGGCGACGGCAACTTCCGGGCGCGCTCAAATGGCTGGGGTTATTACGCCGGCATCGGTTATCAGTTCTGATGCGATTGCAAACCCGCCGAAAAACAATGTGGGAGCTAGCCTGCTAGCGATGGCGTCAGCACAGTCAATATTTTCGTCGACTGCACTAGCGCTTTCGCTAGCAGGCTAGCTCCCACAGGGTTAGTCACTTTTTCTGAGAACTCAGGGGATGAGGATGACCTTGTCGCCACTGCCCTGATTCACATCGGCATACCGCGCCAGCCCTTCGGCCAGCGGCGCTTCGACCAGCCCTTGCGGCAGTGGCAGCAGGTCTTCGTCGAAGAACCGGCCAAACTGATCCAGCATCGCCGCGCAGGCTTCAACGCCATACAGCAACGAGTTGATGCCGACCACCGAACCGCCCTTGCGATAGAGCGCCAGCGCGGGCAGTTGCACATGCCCGTCCACCGGCGCAGCGATGATCGCAATGCGCCCGAACGGTGCCAGCGCCGGCACCGACGCTGGCAGCCAGAACCCGGTGGTGTCGAAGATCACATCGGCACCGCCGCGATACACCGCATCGACCTGCGCCCCCAGCGCCTCGGGCTTGTCCAGCTGAATCGTCTGATAACCCTGCGCCTGCAGATCCTTGACCTGCTCCGGCCGCCGCGCCGCCGCCAGCAACTGCGCGCCGCGCACCTTGGCCAGCGCCAGCGCCGCCGTCGCCACCGCCCCGCCGCCGATCACCAGCAGACGGGTTTGCGCACTGACCAGACTGCGCTCGAGCGCATCCCACGCCGTGGTGTAAGGCACCCCGAGGCTGGCGGCCTGAGTGAAACTCAAATGCGAAGGTTTGTGCGCCACGCCCTTGGCCGGCAGTTTGACGAACTGCGCGTGGGAGCCATCGGCGAAAAAACCCAGCTCACGCCCGGTGCCCCAGACTTCCTGACCGATCAACGCCTGCGGCCCTTCGACCACCACACCGGCAAAGTCCCGACCGGGAATACGCGGCAGCGTGGTGTACGGAAAACGCCCGAGCACATTCTTCACATCGCTGGGATTGAGACCCGCAGCCTTGATCTGCACCAGCACCTCGTCAGCGCCCGGCACCGGCGTCGGCACCTCGACGAAGCGCAGGGACGACAGGTCGCCGGTTTTATCGAATTGCAGTGCTTTCATGGAAATCTCCACCGAAGGAAAAAGACAGGATTCAGGACAGCCAACCACTGACCAGTTGCCGGCCCATCGGCCATAACTGCTCGCCCGCGAGCATGCCCAGCAGGCCCACCAGCGCGATGGTCGGCGGCGCCGGAGAACGGACATCCAGCGCGCCATACAGCAGGCCGACACCCAGACCGACGCCCAGTGAAATCAGGTAATTCATGGGATCACTCCGCCACACAAAGGGAATGGGCAAAGTCTAGGGAAAGGCTGCGACCGGCATCGGCCAAGGACTTCTGAATTTCGGCCAAATCAGTCGGCGAGCGGCCCACCATCGAATTGCGAAGGCGCGACACCCAGCTCGCGGCGGAACATGTCGCTGAAACTGCTCGGCGAATAACCCAGCTCACGGGCAATCGCGCTGACCGGCACGCCCTGAATCAACTCCGCCACCGCCGTCGCCAACTGCACCTGACGCCGCCACTCGGCAAAGCCCATGCCCAGCCCTTCCTTGAACAACCGCGCCAGGGTGCGCACGCTGGCCCCGGCGTTTTCCGCGTGCTGCTCGAAAGGAATGTCCAGCGACGGCGCCGCCATCACCGCCTGACACAGGCTCATCAACCGCCGGTCGGCATCGTCCGGCAGCGGGATCTTCAGCTGTGAACGCCTTGCACGTTTCAGCTCCAGCAGCGCCAGCCCGACCAATGCCTCGTAATACTCGGCATCACCGCTGTCGCCCTGCGCCACCAGACCGACAATCAACTCGCGCAGCAGCCCGCCGACCTCGATCACCTGCACCGTCTGATCCAGCGTCGCCGCCAGCGCCGGGCGCAGGTAGATATTGCGCATCTGCAAATCCGACACCACGCGAATCCCGTGCGGAACCCCCGGCGGCAACCACACCGCCCGCTGCGGCGGCACCACCAGCGCCTCGTGCGGCGTCTCGACCCACATCACCCCGCTCATCGCATACAGCAACTGCCCCCACACATGCTCGTGCGGCTCGATAAACAACCCACGCGGATAGGTGCGCGCCAGCGGCTGCACCGGCACATCGGTATCACTCAGATCAGGGGGCGCAGCGAGGGCCATGGCGAACATTCATCGGGGTGGGCGAAAGCGCCATGGTAACCAGTCCGACCGGAACCTCGCCATTGATAGATACCGTCGGACAATCCGAGTGAATTTTCCCGCAGCCCAGCGATCCTTCTATTACCACAGGGAGGAAGATGGGCTTTATGAACAACGCAAAACTGTACGTCATCGATTACACCCTTCACGGCGCGCCAAAGTCGTTCATTATCCGCTCGGACAAAATGGACAACACCGAGGCGTGGCACTGGGCAAGCTGCGACGCAGGGGTCGGCCGCATCCCGCGTTTCGGCCGGGAGAAAGTGCAGAAGACCAGCAAGCCGATGGCAGAAAAATTCGGCGTGGAAAACGTCACATGGCGACCGGCAAGCTAAGCTTGCGCGCAGGCGGGGACTCTTTCGGGGGATTACACATGACAACCATCAACAGCCTGGCGCACCTGGACTACGGCCTGGACACCCTCTTCGGCCGCATCACCAAAAGCGTCGACTGCCCGGTTGGCCTGGAACCCGTCAAAAACGACCCCTACCGCTTCGCCCTGCGCGTCCCGCCCCCCTTGCCGGAAGACCTTGAAAAGGCCAAGACCATCGTCGTCAACGTCGAAGGACGCCGCCTGCATGGCAACGTCCGCCACACCGAACGCCTGGACGACGACAGCCTGAAACTGGAAGTGGAGCCTGACTAGGCTCCACCTTTTCAATACCCGAGATTACTTGGGATGCGCACACTGACACCCCTTGCCCGAACACTCCTCACCACTCTTGTGATGATGCGCACAGGCCTCACAGCAATAATGCTTACCGTGCGCCACATAAGAATGCTCACCCTCCTTGATCGTGCAACGACATCCCGGACAATCGCATTTTCTATCTGCCATGGAACAGACTCCTCTGGTGGTGGTTGTCTGAGGCCGAAAGAACAAGCCGTGCTACCAGTGTAGAAGGTGCTGACCACGATGAGCGTTAGCTCGAGAAACGCTTTTGCCGTGCCGGCCCCTTCGGCAGGCTGAGTGAAGGGATTCATCCGGGGGTAGGCGCGCAGCGCCGTTCGACGAAGTCGAACACATCGAGAGGAGGTGCAGCGAAGCAAACCGGAGGCGATGCCCCCGGATGAATCCCGTAACGAAGGAACCCCGAGCCCCGGCGAGCGGGCCGTACGCCGGGGCCCAGACCTTTGGTTACTTTGGGGCGTTTGCCAAAGTGACTCGCTGTAAGAGCGAAACCGCCAGCGGCCGCACCCGAAGAAACGGATATGTACTCAATAATCCGAGAACCTGGTCGGCCCAAAGGCCGCCAAGTTCAAACAGCCTGCCGCACGCTACTGCGATACATGAAAACCAGCGCCAGCCCCAAACAAACCATCGCCAAAACCCGACTCGAAGACAACTCAATAGCGGGATTCCCCAACCACCCAAAATTATCAATCAACATCCCCATCCCCAACTGCCCGACAATCACCGCCACCGTCGCCACAGCCGCACCAACGCGCGGCACTGCGCCAACCATGACCATCATGTAAACCACACCGAACAGCGCCCCACTCAACTGCCACTTCGGCACCTCCAGCAAACTCACCGCCTGAGCAGGCTCAAAAAACAAAATCAACAACCCCGTAGAAACGGCGCCGACGACAAACGTCAACAAACTGCTGCGCAACACCCCAACGGTTTCCCCAAGACGCCCATTGATCGCCGCCTGAACACTCAACACCGCACCGGCCAACACCACCACCGCCAACAAAATAACCAGACTCATCACTCACCCCCGCGCAATCAAAACCAAAGCCGCCACAATCAACCCCAACGCCAGCCACCGCTCAGCATTGACCTTCTTGCGCGTAGCACCAAACCAGCCGAAATGGTCAATCAGCACACTCTTGCCAACCTGCCCCGACAGAATCGCAATCATCGTCATCGCAATCCCGATATGCGGCGTGGCCAGCGTCAACACCACCACATACATCGGCCCCAGAAACCCGCCGATCAACTGCCAGCGCGGCAGATCCGTCAGCGCCGGCCCCTTCTGTGGCCCCGCAAACAGCAACAGCAAAAACAGAATCGCCGAGCCCACCCCGAAGATGCTCAAGGTCGCCCACAAGTGCCCGACCTGCTCACCCAACGGCCCCAGCAACCCGGCCTCCACCGACAACCCCATGCCGGCCAGAATCACCAGCGGCAACAGCAACAAACGCAAACCCGGCCGGGTGACCGGGGCCGGCGCGGCACTCACTTCATCAAACGACTGCATCCAAAAAACCTCTGAAGGAAACGATGGCGCGGATTATCGGCTGGCGCAGCTGTGCGATAAATGGGAGCATCCGGACAACACTTTTGCGCAACTCGCACAGCAGGACAAACGATGCACGGGCTCAACGAACTGGGATTCAAGGCGCTAAGGCTGTTTGTGGCGGTGCTCGACCACGGCAGTTTTTCCGAAGTCGCCCGCCGCGAGGGCGTGGCGCCCTCCTCGATCTCCCGGCAGATCCAGTTGATGGAGCAAGCGCTGAACCAGCAACTGCTCTACCGCCACACCCGCGCGGTGACGCCGACCGAAGCCGGGCGCATGCTCGGCCACCACGCGCGGCTGGTGCTGGTGCAACTGGAGGAAGCCGAACAGGCGTTGCAGGAACAGCAAAGCGAACCGACCGGTCTGGTGCGGATCAACGCCCCGGTGGTGTTCGGCCAGCGCCACCTGACGCCATGGCTGGGCCGTTTGTGCGAGCGTTATCCGAAGCTGCAACTGGATATCCAGCAGACCGACCACTACATCGATCCGCTGCAGGAAGGCGCCGATCTGCTGTTTCGCATCGGCCCGCTGCACGACTCAAGCATGCAGGCGCGGATCCTCGCGCCGCACCGCTTTCAGGTCGCGGCCAGCCCGGCGTATATCAAGCGTTTCGGCGCGCCCCGGCATCCCGAAGACCTCGCCCGCCACCAGTGCCTGGCCTACAAGGGCGCGGCCGGCTTGCAGCGCTGGTTCTTCCGTCAGGATCAGGGCGAGTGGACGCCGTATGCAGTCAAGGGCCCGATCACCGGTAACCACGCGGACACGTTGACTCAAGCCGCTGTGCAAGGGCTGGGGCTGGTGATGTTTCCGTCATGGCTGATCGGTGAGGCGGTGCGTGAGGGCACGCTGGTGCCGGTGCTGAAGGATTATCAGGTGTCGAACAGTGTCGAGCCGCAGCAGATTGCGGTGCTGTGGCCGGGGAGCCGGCGGTTGTCGGTGAAGGTGCGGACGGTGATTGATTTCTTTGTTGAGTGTTTTGGGGAGGTGCCGTATTGGGACAGCCCCTAAATACTCAAGCACCACACCCCCTGTGGGAGCTGGCTTGCCAGCGATGAGGCCGGCAAATCCGGCATTGATATTGACTGACTTGCCGCCATCGCCGGCAAGCCAGCTCCCACAGGGTTTTGTGTCTGGACCAAGGTAGCTTCAGATACGGAACTGGCCGACCAGCTTGCCCAACCGCTGCCCCAAATCAGCCAGACTCCGCGAAGTCTGCGCCCCCAACTGTGTCTCATCCGCCACGTTATCCACCGCCACCGCAATCTGGTGCACGCTGCGGTTGATCTCTTCGGCCACCGCCGTCTGCTCTTCAGCGGCACTGGCAATCTGCGCGTTCATCGAGTTGATGGTCGCAATCAGATCCGCCATCGCATCCAGCGACGCCCCCGCCTGATTTGCCTGCGCCGACGTGCCGTCACCCGCCTCGCTGGAACGGCGCATCGCTTCAACCGCCGACTGCGTCCCCGCCTGCAAGCGATCGATCATCCCCTGAATTTCCTGCGTACTGATCTGCGTGCGCGAAGCCAGCGCCCGCACTTCATCCGCCACCACCGCAAACCCGCGCCCGGCCTCGCCGGCCCGAGCGGCTTCGATGGCGGCGTTGAGTGCCAGCAGGTTGGTCTGTTCGGCGATCGAGCGGATGACCCCGAGCACGCCGACAATCGACGACACGTCCTGTTGCAGGCTGTCGAGGGACACGCCGCTGCTGCGGATGTCGTCCACCAGCGCATGAATCTGCTTGATGCTGCCGGCGACCACGCGCTTGGCGGTCTGGCCTTCTTCGTCGGTCTGCTGCGCGGCGACGGCGGCGTTCTGCGCGCTCTTGGCGACTTCCTGAGCGGCGGCGGACATTTCGTTGATCGCCGTGGCGACCTGATCGGTTTCGTGGCGCTGACGCTCCATGGCCTGATCGGAGCGCTGGGCCTGATCCGACACCTGCGTCACCAAACCGGTCAGTTGCGAAGTCATTTCGGTGATCTGCCGCACCAGGCCGTGGATCTTGTCGACGAAACGGTTGAACGAGCCGGCCAGTTCGCCGAGTTCGTCCTGGCTGGTGATGGTCAGACGCCGGGTCAGGTCGCCCTCGCCCGCCGCGATGTCATCGAGGTTGGCTTTCATCAGGGTCAGCGGTCGCAGGATGGTGTTGGCCAGCAGCATCCCCGCCGCCGCGATCACCAGCAGCACCACCACCGCCACGCCGACGATGCTCAGCACCACGCCCTGCATGCGTTCCTGCACCTTGGCCTCGACCACCGCCACTTGCGCTTCGATGCCATCAAGGTTGACCGAAGTACCGACCGCCATGTCCCACTTCGCCAGGTATTCGGTGTAACCGAGTTTCGGCACCAGCACTTGCGCGTTGCCCGGCAGCGGCGAGCTGTATTGCAGGTAGTGAGTGCCGTCCTTCGCGACTTTCACCAGGTCGCGGTTGACGTAGACGCCGTTCGGGTCGCGGTTGTCCTTGAAGCTTTTGCCCACGCCTTCGGGGTCGTTGGCCTTGAACAGGCGCACGGTCTCGGAGTCGTAGCCGAAGAAGTAGCCGTCCTTGCCGTACTTGATGCTCGACAGCAGCTTGATCACCTGCGCCCGCGCCTCGGCGTCACCGGGAGCGGCAGCGTCGTACAACGGTTTGATGGTGGTCATGGCCACGGCGACATAGCTGGCCAGGGTGGCCTTGGCGTCGCCGAGCAGGCGTTCGCGGGTCTGCTGGACTTCATTGCGCGCCTGTTCCTGGAGGATGAACAGCGTGGTCAGGCTGATCACCAGCGCAAAGAGCAAAACCGGAAGGACGGCAAGGGACAGGACTTTAGCCTTGAGACTCAGGCGCATGGGGGCTCACTCTTTTGGTTTTATTGGCGTGGTTAAAGGCTTTAACGGCACGCGAAACCAAAAGTTGAGTTTTACCTCAGATCGTTCCCACGCTCCGCGTGGGAATGCCTCTTGTGACGCTCTGCGTCACGCTTTGGGACGCGGAGCGTCCCGGGCTGCATTCCCACGCAGAGCGTGGGAACGATCACGGGGGGTTACAGGACCATCGCAGCCACCCAGCCAAACGCCAGCAGCGGCAGGTTGTAGTGCAGGAAGGTCGGAACCACGGTGTCCCAGATGTGGTGATGCTGGCCGTCGATGTTCAGACCGGAGGTCGGGCCGAGGGTCGAGTCCGAGGCGGGCGAACCGGCGTCGCCCAGGGCACCGGCCGTGCCGACGATGCAGACAATGGCGATCGGGCTGAAGCCCAGTTGCACGCAAAGCGGCACGAAAATCGCCGCCAGAATCGGCACCGTGGAAAACGACGAGCCGATGCCCATGGTCACCAGAAGCCCGACCAGCAGCATCAGCAACGCACCGATGCCCTTGCTGTGATTGATCCACGACGCCGAAGACTCGACCAAAGTCTGTACCTCGCCAGTGGCCTTCATCACTTCGGCGAATCCGGAAGCGGCGATCATGATGAAGCCGATCATCGCCATCATCTTCATGCCTTCGGTAAACAGGTCGTCCGTCTCGCGCCATTTGACGATGCCCGACGCCGAGAAGATCAGGAAACCGGCCAGCGCCCCGATAATCATCGAATCCAGCAGCAACTGAATAATGAAGGCTGCGGCAATGGCGACACCGGCGATCAACAGGCTTCGCGGGTTGTACTGCACCGCCACCTGCTCGACCTGCTCGATTTTCCCCAGGTCGTAGACGCGCTTCTTGCGATAACTGATAAAGGCGATGCCCAGCCCCACCAGCATGCCCAGCGCCGGAATGCCCATGGCATGGGTGACGTTGATCCCGCTGATGTCCACGCCACTGCGGGCAACGTTGGCCAGCAGGATCTCGTTGAGGAAAATGTTGCCGAAGCCCACCGGCAGGAACATGTACGGCGTGATCAGGCCGAAGGTCATGACGCAGGCGATCAGGCGTCGGTCCAGTTGCAGCTTGGTCAGTACATAGAGAAGCGGCGGCACCAGCAGCGGAATGAACGCAATGTGAATCGGCAGGATGTTCTGCGAAGCAATCGCCACCACCCACAGCAGGCCGATCAGCAGCCATTTGACGCTGCCGCCACCGGTCGCATGCTGACGATCGACCATCGCCAGAGCCTTGTCGGCCAGCGCGTGGGCCAGGCCGGACTTGGCAATCGCCACGGCGAAAGCGCCGAGCAACGCGTAGGACAACGCCACCGTCGCCCCGCCACCCAGGCCACTGTTGAAGGCCTTGAGCGTGGCGTCGATGCCCAGACCACCGGTCAGGCCACCGACCAGCGCACCGACGATCAACGCGATCACCACATGCACCCGGGACAGGCTGAGGATCAGCATGACGCCGACCGCAGCAATCACTGCATTCATTTCACTACCTCGAAAACACGACGGTGAAGCCATTCACCGCCAGACAGAATGAGTCCGGCCGACAAGCCACGAAGGTCGCCAGCGGATTTGCATAGAGGGTCTTATTAGAAGGGCGCGCACTGTGCCGCAGCGCGGGCGCAGTGTCAAAGCGACGGGGCGCAACACTGTGCAACTTTCCATGATCAATCGCTTAACAGGGCATATCCGCCACAACATGCGTCAATTCGCCCTATTGCATTTACGCCATAAAGAAAGCCGAAACGCGGCCGTTACAGTGCAAAGTCTCAGATATTTATCGAATAAGGACGTTTCCATGTCACTCAGACAACTTTCCATCCAATGGAAAATCACCCTGCTCGCCGGGCTCTGCCTGGCCGGTATCGTGACCCTGTTGGTGGGTCTTTCGCTGTATCGCATGGAGCACAGTTCCGAACTGGTGAAAGCTTCGAGCATGGAAATGCTCACCGAATCGGCCCAGGCCCGCATCGAATCCCAGGGCGAAGTCCAGGCAGCGGGTATTCGCCAGCAGTTCATGGACGCCTATCAATATGGCCACGGTTTCTCGCGTCAGGTGCTGTTCCTGCGTGAGCAGGCCGAGAAGCGCTTCCTCGATGCCTTCGACCTGCGCGAGGACATGACCCGCCAGGTGAAATCGGCCTTGCAGGCCAATCCGGATCTGCTCGGCCTGTCGCTGGTGTTCGAAGCCAACGCGCTGGACGGCAAGGACGAGCTGTTTGCCGGTCAAGCTGAACTGGGCAGCAACGACAAGGGCCGCTTCGCCCTGTACTGGTCGCAACCGACGCCGGGCAAAGTCACCTCGATGGCACTGCCGGAAAGCGACATGACCGACACCAGCACCGGCCCCAGCGGCCAGGCCGCCAACGCCTGGTTCACCTGCCCACGCACCACGCTCAAGCCATGC
This sequence comes from Pseudomonas sp. 22085, assembly GCF_052045815.1. Lineage (NCBI taxonomy): Bacteria > Pseudomonadati > Pseudomonadota > Gammaproteobacteria > Pseudomonadales > Pseudomonadaceae > Pseudomonas > Pseudomonas sp. 22085. The sequence continues at coordinate 59,407 of NZ_JBQEQA010000027.1, read as the reverse complement.
GTGATCGAACCCTACTTTTATGTGATCGACGGACAAAAGGTGCTGATGACCAGCATCGTGTTCCCGCTGATGGTCAACGGCAAAGTCATCGCCTCGCTGTCGGTGGACATCAACCTCAACAGCCTGCAAGCGATCAGCCAGAACGCCAGCAAAAAGCTCTACGACGGCCAGACCGCCGTGAGCATCGTCAGCCCCGCCGGCCTGCTCGCCGGTTACAGCCCGGACGCCAATAAACTCAGCCAGCGCCTGGATGCCGTGGACACCACCAGCGGCGCCGAATTGCTGCGTCTGCTCGCCTCGAACCAAACCGTCAGCAGCCTGCACAGCAACGCGCAACTGAAAGTTCTGTCGCCGTTCCAGCCGATTCCCGGCGGCCCGTCGTGGGGCGTACTGCTCGATGTGCCGGAAAAAGTTTTGGTGGAACGCGCCGAAGCGCTCAAGCAACAACTGGATGCCAGCAATACTTCGGGCACCCTGATCGAACTGAGCCTCGGCGTGCTTGCCGCGCTGATCGGCCTGTTGCTGGTGTGGCTGATGGCCCGCAGCGTGACCAAGCCGATCCTAGGCGTAGCGCACATGCTGGAAGACATCGCCAGCGGCGAAGGCGACCTGACCCGACGTCTGGCCTACGACAAGAAGGACGAACTCGGCCAGTTGGCCGGCTGGTTCAACCGCTTTCTCGACAAGCTGCAACCGATCATCGCCGAGGTGAAACGCTCGGTGCAGGATGCGCGCAACACTGCCGATCAGTCTTCCGCGATCGCCACCCAGACCAGCGCCGGCATGGAACAGCAATACCGTCAGGTCGATCAGGTCGCCACCGCGTCCCACGAAATGAGCGCCACCGCCCAAGACGTGGCCCGCAGCGCCGCGCAGGCTGCCGAAGCGGCCAAGGATGCCGACCGCGCCACCCGTCAGGGCCTGACCGTGATCGACCGCACCACCGCCAGCATCGACACCCTCGCCGCTGACATGAGCGCAGCGATGGTGCAAGTCGAAGGCCTGGCCGCCAACAGCGAGAAGATCGGCACCGTGCTGGAAACCATCCGCGCCATCGCCGAACAGACCAACCTGCTGGCCCTGAACGCCGCCATTGAAGCCGCCCGTGCCGGTGAAGCCGGACGTGGTTTTGCGGTGGTCGCCGATGAAGTGCGCAACCTCGCCCGCCGCACTCAAGAGTCGGTGGAAGAAACCCGTCAGGTCATCGAGCAACTGCAGACCGGCACCCAGGACGTGGTCGGCTCGATGGGCAACAGCCATCGCCAGGCTCAGGGTAGCGTTGAACAGGTCGGTCAGGCCGTGACCGCGCTGCGCCAGATCGGCGATGCGGTGACGGTGATCAGCGACATGAATCTGCAGATTGCCAGCGCTGCCGAAGAACAGAGCGCGGTGGCCGAAGAGATCAACAACAACGTGGCGACGATTCGTGATGTGACGGAATCGCTGTCGGGGCAGGCGAATGAATCGGCGCGAGTGAGTCAGTCGCTCAATAGCCTGGCGAATCAGCAGCAGAGCTTGATGGATCAGTTTCGGGTCTAGGGTTCATCGCAAAGTCCCTGTGGGAGCCCGCCTGGCTGCTCCCACAGGTTTGTGGAATGACGGAAATCAGCGTTTAGGCAATTCGATCACCACCTTCAAACCGCCCCACTCACTCTCACCCAACACCAGCAACCCACCCCAGGTGTCGACGATGTCGCGCACAATCCCCAGGCCCAAGCCATGCCCGTCGGTCTGCTCGTCCAGTCGCGTACCACGACTGAACACCTGAGCACGCTGCAATTCGGGAATCCCCGGCCCGTCATCTTCCACGCTCAGCACAAAGCCTTCCGCCGTCTCGACCACGCTCAGCCGCACCTCGGCATCCGCCCACTTGCAAGCGTTGTCCAGCAGGTTGCCGAGCAGTTCCAGCAGGTCCTCACGATCCCACGGCAATTGCAGGCCCGGCGGCGCCACATAACTCAGCTCCAGATGTTCGCCGTGGATCATGTTCAACGTCGACAGCAGCCCCGGCAGTTCTGCGTCGCAATCAAACAGTGCTCCCGGCAACGCATCGCCAGAGAGCCGCGCACGATTGAGCTCACGGTTCAGCCGTTGCTGAACCTGCTCCAGTTGTTCCTTGAGAATCTTGCGCAGCTCCGGGTGTGCATCGAGCCTTTCACTCGACGCCAGACTGAGCAGCACTGCCAAAGGGGTTTTCAGCGCATGCCCGAGATTGCCCAGCGCATTGCGCGAGCGCTTGAGGCTGTCTTCGGTGTGCGCCAGCAAGTGGTTGATCTGCGCCACCAGCGGCTCCAGTTCCGCCGGCACTTGTTCATCGAGTTGTGAACGCTGGCCCTGCTGCAACTGGGCGATCTGCTCGCGGGCCTTTTCCAGCGGCCGCAAGGCGCGGCGAACGGTCAGACGTTGCAACAACAGAATCAGCAGCAACCCGGCCAGCCCGAGGCCAAGGCCGATCTGGCGCATGCGCTGGAAACTCTCGCGCACCGGCGTGTAATCCTGGGCCACGCTGATGGAAATCGACTGACCGAGCCGTCGATAGTCCGAGCGCAACACCAGCAGTTGCTGACCGTCCGGCCCCAGTTGCAGGTTGCTGTGCAGACCGGAGCGTTCGAGCAACGGCAGATCCTGATCCCACAGCGAACGGGAGCGCCAATGGCTGTCGGCGAAATCGATACGGAAGTAATGCCCGGAAAACGGTCGCTGATAGGCCGGCGACAAGTGCCGCTCATCCAGCTGCAAGCCTTGCGGCCCGCGAACCAGCGCCACCAGCAGGCTCTCGCTGTCGTTACGCAAGCCGGCTTCGAGATAGCGCTGCAATCCGACTTCAAACAACCACAGACTGGTTTGCGCCAGCAGCACGCCGACGACCACCAGCACACTGATCAACCCCAGGCTCAAGCGGCGCTGGATCGATCTCACGAAGCCTGTCCGCCAAACAGATAACCCTGACCACGACGGGTTTCGATGACGCTCTTGCCGAGCTTGCGCCGCAGGTGATTGACGTGGACTTCCAGCACGTTGGAATCGCGTTCGGTCTCACCGTCGTAGAGGTGTTCGGCGAGGTGGCTTTTGGAGAGGATCTGTTCCGGGTGCAGCATGAAGTAGCGCAACAGACGGAATTCGGCGGCGGTCAGCTGAATGTCGGCGCCGTCGCGCACGACACACTGACGGCCCTCGTCCAGGTGCAGACCGGCGGCCTTGAGCGTCGGCTGGTTGGCCTGGCCCTTGGAGCGGCGCAGCAGCGACTGGATGCGCAAATACAGTTCTTCCGGGTGAAAGGGTTTGGTCAGGTAATCATCGGCGCCGGCCTTGAGACCTTCGATACGCTCGGCCCAGGAATCGCGGGCGGTGAGGATCAGCACCGGAATCGTCAGACCGCCGGCGCGCCATTGCGCCAGCACCTCAAGCCCTGGCACGCCGGGCAAACCGAGGTCGAGGACGATCAGGTCGTAGGGCTCGCTGCTGCCCTGGTAGACCGCGTCGCGCCCGTCCGCCAGCCAGTCCACCGCGTAGCCCTGACGTTGCAGGCCGGCGAGCAGTTCGTCGGCCAGCGGTACGTGGTCTTCCACCAGAAGCAAGCGCATCGGTCAATCTTCCTTGTCTTTCACGAGTTCGCCGGTGTCGGCCTTCAGATGCAGCTCACGGGCCACGCCTTCGACGGTCAGCAACTCGACTTCATAAATGTAGACGTCGTGTTTTTCTTCCAGCTCGACTTCCAGCAGTTTCGCGCCGGGATAACGGTCCATCGCCTGCTGCAATACCTGCTCCAGCGGCAGGATCACGCCCTGCTTGCGCAGATTGAGGGCTTCGTCGGGACCCAGGTCGCGGGCCATGACCGTCGAGCAAAACATCACCAGCGCCAATGCCGTACAGCGGGTGGCGCGAACATTCACCTTCATTACGTATCCTGATGATCCTTGAGCACTTGCCCGCTCACCGCGTCCAGTTCCAGATCCCATTCCAGGCCCTGCGGATCACGCAGTTCGATCTGGTAGATGTACTTGCCGTACTGCTCTTCCAGCTCGGTGTCGGTGATCGTCGAACCCGGGTGTTTGGCCAGCGCGGTGGCGTTGAGCTTCTCGAAAGAGACGATAGTACCAGCGTCGCGCAGACGCAGGGCCTCATCCGGGCCCAGATCGCGGGCGTGAACGGTGCTGGCGGTGAGGCCGATGATCGAGGCGATGGTCAGGGCAGTCAGGGTTTTCATGGTGTCTCCGTATTTTTATGTGTTGCTACGGGCGGCACCTTAACGGTGCGAACTTAACTGAAACTGAATGGCCATCATTGGGCCTGCTCCTGCAGTCACGGCAACATGTGCTTATAATCTTTCGCTTGCTAACGATCGAGACCGGTATGACCGCCATCCACATCAAGTTCCCTTCCCTCACCCTCAAGGCCGGCCCCCGGGCCATGGCGCGCATTCGTGCCCAAGGCCTGAGCGCCGCCGACGTCGGCACCCTTCCCGGTGCTGCCGGCGGGCCAAAGGCGCTGGGGATTCAGGGACTGGATCTGGCGCTGTTCGGCGAGTGGTTGCCGGCGGCGCCGCGCGAGCGCTCGCTGATCGGTGCGTCGGTGGGCTCCTGGCGCTTCGCCAGCGCCTGCCTGCCGGACGCCGCCGAAGGCATCCGCCGCCTCGGTCATCTGTACACCGAGCAGAACTTCAACAAAGGCGTGACCATTGCCGAGGTCAGCCGCAGCTCGCAACGCATGCTCGACGACCTGCTCGACGGACGCGATGCCAGCCTTTTGACCAACGCCCATTACCGCTTGAACATCATGGTGGTCAAAAGCCACGGCGGGCTGGCGGACGACCATCGCGGCCGGCTCGGGCTGGCGCTGGGCTCGGTGATCGCCGACAACCTGCGGGGCCGCGCGCGGCTGTCGCGGCACTTCGAACGGCTGATCATCCACGACCCGCGCCTGGCGCCGCCGGTGCATGCACTGAATGACTTCCCGTCGCGTTTCGTCGCCCTCGATGCCGGCAACCTGCGTCAGGCGCTGCTGGCGTCCGGTTCGATCCCGATGGTCATGGAAGGCGTGCGCGACCTGCCGGGCGCCGGTGCCGGCACCTTCCGTGACGGCGGTCTGCTGGACTATCACCTCGACCTGCCCTACAACGGCGACGGTATCGTGCTGTATCCGCACTTCACCGACCGGGTGATTCCGGGCTGGTTCGACAAGACCCTGCCGTGGCGCAAAGCTTCGGTCGAGCGCCTGCAGGACGTGCTGTTGCTGGCGCCATCCAAGGAATACCTGGCGCGCCTGCCCTACGGCAAACTCCCCGACCGTAACGACTTCAAACGCTTCATGGGCGATGCGCCGAGCCGACAGAAATACTGGCGCGCGGCGATGGACGAAAGTCGCCGATTGGGTGATGAGTTCCTTGAACTGACTGCCAATGGTCGCCTCGCCGAGCGCTTGCTGACCCTTTAGTCAGCACAGCCGAAGACAAGCTGGTAAACTCGCCGCCTGCCCGAATTCGCTGCGGCGAACGCCATCTGAACAGAGCTGAAATCACTGTGGAAATCTTCAAGGAATTTACGTTCGAATCCGCCCACCGCCTGCCCCACGTACCGGACGGCCACAAGTGCGGACGCCTGCACGGTCACTCGTTCAAAGTGGCGATTCACCTGAGCGGCGACCTCGATCCGCACACCGGCTGGATCCGTGATTTCTCCGAGATCAAGGCGATTTTCAAGCCGCTGTACGAGCGTCTGGACCACAACTACCTCAACGACATTCCGGGCCTCGAGAACCCGACCAGCGAAGTGCTGGCCAAATTCATCTGGAATGAATTGAAGCCCCTGCTGCCGGAACTCAGTGCGATCCGCATCCACGAGACCTGCACCAGCGGTTGCATCTATCGCGGCGAGTGAATCCCGCGACACAAAAAAACCACCGAGACCGGTGGTTTTTTTACGCCTATGCTTTTTGGCTCGAACCCGCCAAGAGGACAGGCCCATGACGGACTGGCTGCTGGATCAGGTCTTTGATTTCAACGGGCGACAGATTCGCCACGGCGTGCGCGGCGACGGCCCGCCTCTGGTATACGTGTACGGCACGCCCTTCTCGTCTTACGTGTGGCACCGCATCGCGGCGCTGCTGCGGTTCCTCTGATCAATCCCGTCCCCCTGTGGCAACAGCTCTGCTCCCACATGGTTCGGTACGGCGCCCGATGCACTGCTTTCGCGCCGATCATCCGGGTCTCGTCTATAAATACCCGCAACATTGCGTTTGGCACGACCGCTGCAACCTCTTCGCGTCCTCCCCTTTCCAGCAAGGAACGCCCCCATGACGCAAAACGATCCCGGCAACGATTACCCCCTCAGTGAAGTGCCGATGCACGCGCGCAAAGGCCTGGCCTCCACGGCGATGGTGCTGCTGGGCTTCACCTTTTTCACCGCGACCATGTTTGCCGGCGGCAAGCTCGGCGTGGCGTTCAACTTCGGCGAAATGCTCGCCGTCATCGTCATCGGCAACCTGCTGCTCGGCGTGTACGCCGCAGGCCTGGGTTACATCGCCTTCAAGAGCGGGCTGAACTCGGTGCTGATGGGGCGCTTCTGTTTTGGCGAAGTCGGCAGCAAGCTCAGCGACCTGATCCTCGGGTTCACCCAGATCGGCTGGTACGCCTGGGGCACCGCGACGGCGGCGGTGGTGCTCGGCAAGTATTTCGACTTGAACGAAGCCACGGTGCTGGGCCTGATGGTGCTGTTCGGCCTGGTGTTCTGCGCCACAGCGTATATCGGTTATCGCGGCCTGGAGATCCTGTCGTACATCGCGGTGCCGGCGATGATGTTGCTGCTGATGCTGTCGATGTGGGTCGCGACTGTGAAAGTCGGCGGCCTCGACGGATTGCTCAGCGTCGTGCCCAGCGGTTCGCTGGACTGGTCGACCGCCATCACGCTGGTGTTCGGCACCTTCGTCAGCGGCGCGACCCAGGCCACCAACTGGACGCGTTTTTCCCGTTCGGCAAGGGTCGCGGTGCTGGCCAGCCTGATCGGCTTTTTCATCGGCAATGGCCTGATGGTGCTGATCGGCGCCTATGGCGCGATCGTCTACCAACAGCCCGATGTGGTTGAAGTGCTGCTGTTGCAGGGCTTTGCCATGGCGGCGATGGCGATGCTGTTGCTGAACATCTGGAGCACCCAGGACAACACCATCTACAACTTCGCCGTCGCCGGCTGCAACCTGCTGCGCACCGGGCGCCGCAAGACCGTGACCCTGGCCGGCGCCGTGATCGGCACGGCACTCGCGTTGCTGGGCATGTACGACATGCTGGTGCCATATCTGATCCTGCTCGGCACGGTGATCCCACCGATTGGCGGCGTGATCATGGCGGACTTTTTCTTCCGCTGGCGCGGGCGTTATCCGCGTCTGGCCGACGCACGGTTACCGGCGTTCAACTGGCCGGGGCTCGCGGCTTACGCGGCCGGAACCGTCGCCGCGTTCGGCTCGCCGTGGGTCGCGCCGCTGGTGGGGATCGCCGTTGCCGCGTTAACGTATATCGCAGTGACCGGTCTGCTCGGCGCCCGCAACGCGGCCGCCCCTCTACAAGATCTATAAAAGGATTCGCCCGATGCACATCATCAACGCCCGACTGCGCAACCAGGAAGGTCTGCACGAATTGCACCTCGAAGACGGCCTGATCCGCAGCATCGCGCGCCAGACCGAAGCGCCGACCCTGGGCCCCGACGACCTCGACGCCGGCGGCAACCTGGTGGTGCCGCCCTTCGTCGAGCCGCACATTCACCTCGACGCCACCCTCACCGCCGGCGAGCCGCGCTGGAACATGAGCGGCACGCTGTTCGAAGGCATCGAGTGCTGGGGCGAGCGCAAGGTCACCATCACCCAGGAAGACACCAAAACCCGGGCGAAGAAAACCATTCAGACCCTCGCCGCCCACGGCATCCAGCATGTGCGCACCCACGTCGACGTCACCGACCCGCAACTCACCGCGCTCAAGGCGATGCTCGAAGTGCGCGAGGAAAGCCGTCACCTGATCGACCTGCAGATCGTCGCGTTCCCTCAGGAAGGCATCGAGTCGTTCCGCAATGGCCGCGAGCTGATGGAAGAAGCGATCCGTATGGGCGCGGATGTGGTCGGCGGGATTCCGCATTTCGAGTACACCCGCGACCAGGGCGTCAGCTCGGTGAAGTTCCTGATGGATCTGGCCGAGCGCACCGGCTGCCTGGTGGACGTGCACTGCGACGAAACCGACGACCCGCATTCGCGCTTCCTCGAAGTGCTGGCCGAAGAGGCCCGCAGCCGCGACATGGGCGCCCTCGTAACCGCCAGCCACACCACTGCGATGGGCTCCTACGACAACGCCTACTGCGCCAAACTGTTCCGCCTGCTCGGCCATTCGGGGATCAGTTTTGTCTCCTGCCCGACCGAAAGCATTCACCTGCAAGGGCGCTTCGACAACTTCCCGAAACGCCGCGGCGTGACCCGCGTCAACGAACTGCTCGAAGCGGGCATGAACGTCTGCTTTGGTCAGGATTCGATCGTCGATCCGTGGTATCCGCTGGGCAACGGCAACATCCTGCGGGTCCTCGAAGCCGGCCTGCACATCTGCCACATGCTCGGTTACCGCAACCTGCAAAGCGCGCTGGATCTGGTCACCGACAACAGCGCCAAGGCCATGCACCTCGGTGAGCGCTACGGTCTGGAACAGGGCCGACCGGCGAACCTGCTGATCCTGTCGGCGGACAGCGATTACGAAGTGATCCGCAGCCAGGGCCTGCCGCTGTATTCGATCCGCAACGGCAATGTGCTGATGAAGCGACAGATGCCGGTGGTGGAATTCGTCTAAGGTGTAGAAGTCGGCGCCGCAACGGCGCCGACTGCTTCCGATGGACGCCTGTCATGCCGTAGTTCGCGCGCTGTTGCCCCGCTGCCATCCTCATTGATCCGTGAGGACGCGACATGAATCAAAAGACCACTTCCGATCCCATGGCCACGCTTTACCAGGAGGGCCGCCATACGTTTGTCGAACTCGTACCCGATGGCGGGGCCAGACTCGACGCCCTGTTCCATACCGTTCCCGCATTGGGCCAACTGGCCGTCGGCGTGGTGTACGGACATTTACACTCGCGGCCTGGTCTTGATCCGCGATTGCGCGAAGCGGTGTCCCTTGCCGCCATTGTCGCCTCGGGCATGTTCGGGCCACCGCTGAGCGTGCACCTCAAAACCGGCCTGGCATCGGGCCTCGCACCGGGTGAATTGACTGAAATACTGCTGCAGGCTTCGGCCTTCGCCGGTTTCCCCCGAGCGGTCAGTGCGGCGGAGCAACTCAATCATCTGTTTGCAGACGCGGGCCTTGAATCACCACCGCCCCCCACCCCGAGAGAAGTCACTTCGAGATTTTGCGCAGACGTTCGCGCGGGCCATCCACCGATTCCGCTGAGTGCCGCAGTGAAACGCCAGTTACGTCAGGCAGACCGTTTGGCGCTGCAAGCCTGCACAGCGCAGGCTGTAATCGTCGAGTGTTTTCAAAGCCCCGAGACGCAACCCAAAGCCCTGCTGTACGTGACGGTGGTCGATAACACTGTTGTCGCCATAAAGCTGTTCAAGGCCCAATGAACGGTTTCATGGTTATGGATCGGGTCGGTTTTATCGCAAAAGGATAGCGTCGACCTGTCAGATCTGACAGGCGACAAGCGCTGCGCGCAGGCCCACAGTAAGTCCCAAGGGATCCATCGTTCCCGGGGGGACGATCATGAAAGGGACTTCACCCATTCGCCTCATTTTCGCTGTCTGTCTGGCCATCGCCACGGCGACAGCGGCGATGGCCGGCGTTCGCAACGGCAGCGGCACAGAGATTCTGCTGCAAGTTTTTCACTGGAATTCCAGCCGCAACCAAACGCCCTGGTATTCAGTGCTGGCGCAACAGGCGCCAACAATTGGCAAAGACGGATTTACCCTTGCCTGGTTACCGCCAGCCTGGACGGACAGCTCAAGCTGGATCGACAGCCAGGCCCAGACCTCAGGTGGTGGCGAAGGCTACTTCTGGAGCAGCTTCGACAAGAACAGTCGTTACGGCAGTGATCAGCAACTCAAACAAGCGGTGCTGGCGCTCAACAACGCGGGGGTGAAAGTCGTCTACGACGTGGTGCCCAATCACATGAACGATAAAGCGGTCTATTCGATGTTCCCGAGAGGGAGCAACGAGTGGCGGCAAGACTGCGCGCAATGTGACGAAGGTGATGCATTCATGGATGGCTCAGCGGATCTGAACACCGCCAGTGCGCGAGTCTTCGACACCTTCAAAAAAGAATTCATCAATCTGCGCGACAACTACGGTGCTCAAGGCCTGCGCTTTGACTTCGTCCGAGGCTACGCACCGGAAACCGTGGATCGCTGGATGAACGCCTTCGGCAACCTGAAATTCTGCGTCGGCGAGAACTGGAAAGGCCCCAACGAATATCCGCCGGGCGACTGGCGACACAATGCGAGCTGGCAGGATGTGCTCAAAGACTGGTCGGATCGCTCGCACTGTACTGTGTTTGATTTTGCCCTCAAGGAGCGTATGCAAAATGGCTCGCTCGCCGAGTGGCGCCACGGCTTGAATGGCAATCCGGATCCTGCCTGGAGAGCAATCGCAGTGACCTTCGTCGACAATCATGACACCGGTTATTCGCCTGGGGCCTATGGTGGTCAACATCACTGGGCGTTGCCCGATCCACTGGTCAATCTGGCTTACGCCTACATCCTCAGCAGTCCCGGCACGCCGACCGTGTACTGGCCGCACATGTATGACTGGCAGCGCGATCAACTGATCCGGCAATTGATCAAACTGCGCAAGGGCGCTGGTATCCGCGCCGATTCGCCGATTCGCTTCAACACCGCCTATTCGGGCTTGGTTGCTACCACCTCGGGGATGAGCGGGACGTTGGTGATTGCGCTGAAATCCGATCTGCAACAGTTGCCGCAGGGCATGGGCACGCCGACCTTGAGCTGGGACAACGGCGACATCCGGATCTGGAGCACAGCGGTCGAACCGGCAGCACTCAACGTCAACGTCCACTGCGACAATGCCAATCCACAATCCGGTGAACGCGTCTATGCCGTCGGATCGTCGCTGGAGTTCGGCGCGTGGGATCCACAACATGCAATTGCGCTGACGCTGAACAATAACCGCTGGAGCGCAACGGTCGAGGTGCCGGGCCAGCAAAGACTGGAGTGGAAATGCATCGTCCGTGGCCAGACTCCGGCAGCGGTGTACTGGCAGGCGGGTGCGAACAACGTGTTCACCAGCGGAGCCGTGAGCGACACGGTCGGGCGCTTCTGACCCTCAGCTATGTTTCATTTCGCATTGCAATGCCGAACAGGCGCACGCCGGCCAACTCGCCATCGCGCTCCTCCAGCAAAATCGGCGCCGTACCGCCCGGCATCACCACTTGCACCTCTCCCGCCGACACCCAACCCACTCGCCATGCAGCGCTCGCCACCGCGCTGGCGCTGGTGCCCGAAGACGCCGTCGGCCCCTCGCCCCGTTCGAACACCCGCGCCACAATGCGCTGATCCCCGGCGCGCGTCGCCCATTGCAGGTTGACCCCGGCCGGGCACGGCTGGCCGGTGCCGGTGGGCATGGCGTAGGCGATAGCGGTCAGACTGTCCGCCAGCGGCGGTTCAAGCATCTGCGCGTTGCTCGGCAGTGCGGCTTCATCCTGCACCAGCGTCACGCAATGTGGATTACCGATCCGCACAAACTGGCTGTGCGCCCAGGCGGGATCGAGTTGCGCCAACGGCCGAACACGGTTGACCTCCACGCCGTTGAACGGCACCGGTTCAACCCCGAGCGCACCGACGGCCACCGGGCCGAAACCGGGCTGGCCGAGGTCCAGCCAAAAGCCGTGCACGCCCGCCACCTGCGCTGGTTTGACCGAGGTCGGCACGGGTGATGGCGCATCCTGTTTGTCGTGATGCACCCGCAGCGTCGCCCCCTCCTCCGGCATCAGCCCTTGTTCAAGCAGCGCCCGGGAGAAAATCGTCAGGCCGTTGCCGCTGCGCTCGGCCAGCGTGCCGTCGGTGTTGACGATCAGCAGGTCGAAGGGGGGCGCGGATTGAAACGGGCCGATCAACAGGCCATCGCTGCGATGGGATTTGCTGCCGACGGGACGTTGACCGTCGGGCCAATCGCAACACTGCGCGATGGCTGCGGTACTCCACGTCTGGCGCGACGACGCGCATTGCGCGGCGCTGGTCGGTAAGTCGATACCGGCATCGCGTAGCGCCCGAGGCGAAACGACCCCGTAGATATTGCCCCGTGCATCGTAGAACTGCGTCATGAACCCGCCCTTGTTTTTCCCGTCGACAGGGACGCCACTGTAAATCGCAACGCCCTGCAGACGCGAGCGGGCTCGCTCCATCGAAAGAGCTGTGCAAGGATGTCCGCTGCTGAAACGTTTTTTGCCAAGGATCGTTATGACCAGCCTCACCCCTCAAGACACGTTCGTTCCCGGACGCCTCGAACAGATGTCCACGCGCATCGCCTTCTTCATCGCCGGGCTCGGCATCGCCGCGTGGGCGCCGCTGGTGCCCTACGCCAAGGCGCGCGCCGGGCTCGATGAAGGGACGCTGGGGTTGCTGTTGCTGTGCCTGGGCGTCGGTTCGATTCTGGCAATGCCGCTGGCGGGGATTCTGGCCACCCGGTTCGGCTGTCGGAAGGTGGCCACCGGCGGCACGCTGCTGATCTGCGCGGCATTGCCGTTGCTGGCGACGGTGTCGTCGATTCCGGCGCTGATCGCCACGTTGTTCATGTTCGGCGCCGGGCTCGGTACGGTGGATTCGACGGTGAACCTGCAAGCGGTGATCGTCGAGCGGGCCAGCGGCAAGAACATGATGTCGGGGTTCCACGGCCTGTTCAGCCTCGGCGGGATCGTCGGTGCAGCGGGCGTGAGCGCCCTGCTCGGTCTCGGGCTGTCGCCATTGGCGGCGATGCTGGTGGTGGTCGTGGTGTTGATCGCCGCGCTGTTCAAGGCGGTGCCGCACATGTTGCCTTACGGCAGTGAAAGCACCGGCCCGGCGTTCGCGGTGCCCCACGGGATTGTGCTGTTCATCGGCGGCATGTGCTTCATCGTGTTCCTCACTGAAGGCGCAGCGCTGGACTGGAGCGCGGTGTTCCTGGCGCAGGAGCGCGGAATCGACACGGCCTATGCGGGATTGGGTTACGCAGCGTTCGCATTGACCATGACGGCCGGTCGTTTGACCGGTGACCGGATTGTCCGGGCATTGGGCGCAACCCGGATCATTCTGTTTGGCGGTCTGCTGGCGGCGGCGGGACTGTTTCTGGCGACCTTCGCCCCGAGCTGGCAAGCCGCGCTGCTCGGTTATGCGCTGGTCGGTGCTGGCTGTTCGAACATCGTGCCAGTGCTGTACACCGCGGTGGGCAAGCAGACGGTGATGCCGGAAAGCATCGCGGTGCCGGCAATCACTACGTTGGGGTATGCGGGGATTCTGGCGGGGCCGGCGGTGATCGGCTTTGTCGCCCACGCCAGCAGCCTGAGTTTTGCCTTCGGGTTGATGGCGACGTTGCTGGTGGCGGTGGCGATTGGCGGGAAAGCTCTGAAGGTCTGAGCCTGATCTGATGTGTTCAGATCGTTCCCACGCTCTGCGTGGGAACGCAGCCAGGGACGCTCCGCGTCCCAAGAAAAGCGGACGCGGAGGTGTTCCCACGCAGACGGTTCGACGGAGGAACCATCAGTGCAGATCAGAAGCCTACGCTGGCCTGCACGAAGAACGTCCGCGGCGTGCCCACGTAGATCCCCGAGTTGTTGTCGCTGGAGCGGGTGAAGTACTGCTTGTCGAAGATGTTCTTCGCCCCGGCGCCGAGCTTCAGGTTCGACAGCTGCGGACCGAAGTCATAGCCGCCGCGCACGTTCCAGGTCACGTAGCCCGGAATGTCGCCGTACTGCCCGTCCGCCGTGCCTTCGGTGATGTAATTGCCATTGAAGCTGCCATCAGCATTCACGCCGGTGCCCGGCGAGCGCTGTTTGGACTGGGCGAAGCCGTCGATGTTGTAGGTCCAGCGGTTGATGTCGTAACGCAGGCCGACGGTCGCCACCTGACGCGAGTAGAACGGCAGGTCGCGGCCCTTGAAGCCGGGGATCTCGCCTTCGTAGGTGGCACGGGTGTAGGTGAAACCGGCGTTGGCGGTCAGGCCATCAAGGCGCGGGTCAAGCGCCGCCATGTCGTAGTGCACCGACGCTTCGATACCCTGGTGCTTGGTCGCGCCGAGGTTGGTCCAGCCCACGTCGTTGCTGATGTATTGCAGTTCGTCATCGAAGTCGATGTAGAACAGCGTCACTTCCCCGCCCCACACGTCATCGTTGTAGCGCGTGCCGATTTCGTAGGTCTTGGCTTTCTCCGGCTCCAGACCATTGGCGGTCTGGTCACCCGAGCCGCCCTGGCCGAGCTGGAAGTACTGCAGGCTGCCGAACGAGGTCTCGTAGTTGGCGAACAGCTTCCACGCATCGGACAGGTGATACATCACGCTCAGGGCCGGCAGCGGCTCGTTGCTTTCGATGCTGCGGTTTTTTTCCGGCACGCGTTTGCCGGCGGTGTCGAGCACGGCGCGATCATGCCAGTCGGTGCTGATGTGTTCGAAGCGAATGCCCGGAGTCACGGTCCAGTTGCCGACGTCGATCTTGTTGTCGATGTACACCGAGTTGGCCTCGGTGCCGCCGGTGCGATCCTGGAACACGTGACCGTCGGAGGTCTTGGTGACCACTGGCACATTGTTGACCAGCGCCAGACGGCTCGACTGCTCGTGCATCGCCTCTTTCAAATAACGGTAACCGACGCTGACTTCCTGAGTGGTCGGGCCGACGTCGAACACACGCGAAACGCGCGGCTCGATGCCCAGCGTGTAATAGGAGCGCGGAAACGAGCTCAGGGTTTTCTGATCGCGAGCGGCGATGGTGCTGCCGCGAAAGCTGTCGGAATAGTAGGTCAGCACTTCCGCCTGGGTACGCTCGTCGATCTGCCGGATCCACTTGAACGACACGTCCTTGCGGCGGCCGCTGAAGCCGTCGTAGTCGCGGTCGGACTGGAACGGTTTGTCGTCGTACTGCTTCTGCGTCAGGCCGCCGGGCATGTCCGCGCTGGCGTCGTAGTAGTGAAAGTTGAGGCTGAAATCGTCCTGATCGGTCGGCGCCCAATGGGTCTTGAGGATCACGTCGTCGATGTCGTTGCCGTTGTTGCGCTCGCGGTAACCGTTGCCGTTGACGCCCGAATACAACAGCGCCATGCCGATGCCGTTGTCGGCGGTACCGCCGAGGAACGCGGTGTCGATGTGTTTCCAGCCACCATGCTGCGAGGTTTCCAGGGTGGTGCCGATTTCACCGGTGGTTTTTTCCGGGATCGCGCGGGTCACGAAGTTGATGACACCGCCGACGTTCTGCGGCCCGTAACGCACGGAGCCGGCACCACGGACCACGTCGATGCTGTCGAGGTTGCCGGAAGAAATCGGCGCCATCGACAGTTGTGGCTGGCCGTACGGCGCAAACGCGGCCGGCACGCCGTCGATCAACACCGTGGAGCGTGGCGACAGGCGCGACGTCAAACCCCGCACGCCGACGTTCAGCGATATGTCGCTGCCGCCGGTGCCGTTGGCTTCCTGCACCTGCACACCCGGCACGCGGCGCAGCACGTCGCCGACGTTCATCGCGCCCTGCTCGACCATCGCTTCACGGCGGATCACCGTGCGCGCGCCGGGGTGGTTCTGCACCACGGCGGCGTCGGCGTCGCCGAGCCAGTCGCCGACCACCTTGATGTCGGTCACGCCCAGTTCCAGCGGGCCGCTGGCAGCGGAAGTCGGGGCCGGTGACAAAGTCACCGAGCCTTCATTGATCTGATAATCCAGGCCGCTGCCTTGCAGCAATTGGCGCAGGGCCTGCTCCGGAGAAAGGTTACCGTCCACCGCTGGCGCCTGTTTGCCGGCGACCAGGTCCGGGCTGAAAAACACCTGCAATGACGTTTGCTGACCCAGTTCGCTCAGGGCCTGGCCCAGCGGCTGTGCGCGGATGTGAATGGCTTCGGCGGCAAAAGCCATCGGCACGGCGGCGTTGACCGCCAGCGCAAGCGCCAGCGGTAACCAAGGAGATTTTTTGTTGTTGGCGGTGGAGTTTTTCACGTCGAACGGAGTCCTGTGGATCGCAAGAGTGTGCGGCTGTTAATGCAAACCAGTTGCAGTTGAACAGGAAGACGACGAACTCGAAAAAAACCTGAATTTTATTTTGAAATTATTTCCTGGCTGCCGTCGGCAAGGGTGCGCACGGCCACCGGAAGGATGCTCGGCAAGGCCTTGAGCAAGGCATCGGTGTTGTCGGATTTGAACACGCTGGTCAGGCGCAAATTGGCCACGGCCGGGTTGGCGACTTTCAGCGGCTTGTCGCGATAACGCGACACTTCCTCGGCAACTTCGCTGAGGCTGGCGTTGTTGAACACCAGTTTGCCGCTGCGCCAGGCCGTCAGTTCCACCGGGTTGACCGCGTAGGCTGGCGCCACTTTGCCCTGGGCATCGACCCGCGTGCCAAGGCCGGCAGTGAGACTGATGAAATCGGCATCGGCCGCATCCCGGCCCTGCACCTTGACAGTGCCCTGCTCCACCGCGACCCGAGTCTGGGTCACGTCGCGCCGCACATCGAAACGGGTGCCGGTGACCGTGACCTTGCCGCTGCCGGCCTCGACCACGAACGGGCGGGACGTGTCGTGCTCGACGCTGAACATCGCTTCGCCTTCGGTCAGCTCGATGAGACGCCGATCCTTTTCGAAACGTACCTGCAAACGGCTGCGGCTGTTGAGGTCGATCACCGAACCGTCCGGCAGCGCCACATGCTTGCGCTCGCCCAGCGCGGTGGCGAATTCGGCGCTGTAACCTTGCGGGTGATTCAAACCGCTGAACAGCCCGAGCCCGAGCGCCACCGCGACTACGCTGGCCGCCACGGCATAACGCAACAACGGACGGCGTTCGCGCCGCGTCGGCGGGGTTTCGCACAAAGCTTTAAGCCGTGGCGCCGGCAGCAGATCCGCCGCCGTCCACAAGCCTTGCAGCAACTGGAATTCGTCACGGTGCTGCGGATGTTCGTTCAGCCACGCGTCGAAGCGCTGCTGTTCGTCGACGCTGACGGTCGGCTCCTGCAAACGCACAAACCAGCGTGCCGCGTCATCGCGCACCGTTGTTTGCCCGCACGCGCAATCACGAGTATCCGTCATGGAATGTCCTGTTTGGCTGGGGGTGAAAAGATGCCGCGGCTCATGATTGCGCCCCGTCCAGGCGATCACGCAGATGCCGCAGGGTGCGGATCATATACTTTTCCACCATGTTCCTGGACAGGCCCAGGCGTTCGGCGATTTCCGCCTGGGTCAGGCCTTCGATCTTCTGCCAGACGAAGATTCGTCGGCAGTTGACCGGCAGCTCCGTGAGCGCACGTTCGATGGAATCGGCCAGCTGGATCGCATGCATGTAATGCTCCGGGTCGCCGGTCGGCGACTCACTGAGATCGATCGCCTCCGACTCCATGGCGCCCCGCCGGTCCTCACGCCGATAGCCGTCCACCGCGATATTGCGCGCGGTCTGGTGCAAATACGCCCGGGGTTGCTGTACCGCCGACGAATCGGATTCGAGCACCCGCACAAAGGTGTCGTGCGCCAGATCCTCGGCCTGCGAGCGATTGCGCAGGCGACGGGTCCAGGTGCCGATCAACTCTTCGTAATGCTCAAGAAAGCCGGGTCTGCGGGGCAGCATGGGGATCATTGCGGCGTGCTGAAGAAAGGGGCGTGAATAGTAATGCTTCCTATTAAGGCGAAGCAATGGATTCCTCGGGTGTGCCGACGAAGCTGTTTTCCTCTATCCCTTCGGCGCTCTAATTCGCGGCAATCCCTGCCTTGCGCGGGCAGGCCTACCCGCGTACCAAGCCCCCTGGTATTCACCGTCCATGGTTCTAATGAAAAGCACCGCGACAGTCGCGGTGCAGTTTCCATCCCGCCAGGCTGCCAAGCCACTCTGGCTGAACAGCCCTTGATGCATGGCGGCTCAGCCTTTTTCGTCAATACCCGCTTGAGTTGCCTGGCTGTCGAAATGACCGCTCAGGGTCACCGGACCAACTTTCAGGTTGCCGTTTTCAAGGGACACCTTCGGTGCGTTTTCTTCGGTTTTGTGCGGCAGATCCAGGCCGGCTTTTACGCCGTAGTCGAGGTTGCTCAGGTCGCTGCTGCTGACCCTCGAACCGCCCGGATCGACCTTGCCTTCGGTGGCGGAAATCCGCGCGCCGGTCAGCTGGGTAGCGCCGCCGACGGTGAGATTCACACCCTGACTACCGTTGATGCCGGAGGCCTGATTCACGCTGTCCTTGTGCGCGTATTCGCCATCGACTTTCAGCGTTGGCTTGTAGTCGGTGCCAGCCAGTTTGCCCCTGTCGTCGGCCGGGGTCTTCTTGGTGGTCAGGCCCAGATCGACATCGACCTTGGCGTGAGAGCTGGAGTCCTGACGGCTTTCGACCGACAGATCACCCGCCACTTTGCCGCTGACATTGCGCGCATCAATCCGCGCAGCGTTCAGGCTCGCATCACCGCCACTGTTCAACACCACCGTGTCGGCCTTGATCTGGCTGTTCTGCTGGGTAGTGCCTTGCAGGTAGTCCACGCCGACTTTGGCTCCGGCATTGAAACCGTGATCGCTGCTGACTTTTTCATCGGCGGCGGTCGGTGTGCTTTTGCTCAGATTGCCACCGGCATTCAACGCGACGTTCCAGTTGTTGCGGTTGTCGGTGGACTGCGCAGATTCCTGAACGAAACCGCCCTTCTGCGCGTCGATGCTGACGTTTGGCGCGCTGACCTGAGTGCCCTGCAGGCGCACTGAATCGCCGCTCAGGGCGATGCCGTTCTGGCTGTTGAGCTGACCACCGGTGAGGGTCTGGGTGTTCTCGTTGACCCGACCGATGTTGAAGTTGCCGCTGAGGTTGCCGCCCTGATCGCGGCTCTTCTCGCTGCTGGTTTTGCTGCCGCCGGCCTTCAGGCCGCCGCCGAGATTGCTGCCGGTGGCGACGTGCGAATCGGTAGCTGCTTGCAGATCGAGTTTGCCGCCAGCTTTGAGGTCGATAGCACCAGCGCTGTCGATCTTCGTGCCTTGCTGCACCTGATTACCGCCGCTGCTCAGTTGCACCGGGCCGTTGCCGCTGATACTGGCGACATGCGCCTGGCTGTCGGTGTTCTGGTGGCCTTTGTGATCGAGCTGGAACCCGGCGCCGAGATCGACGTTGGTGCCGTCGGTGCCCGGCAAGGTGCCGACGGTCAGCGAACCGTTGCCGCGCAGGCTGGAGCTGTCGCTGCTCTGGCGGTCGTTGGCCTGATTCAGGGCCAGATCACCGCCGGTCTTGACGCTGACACCGCCCTGGCCGCCGTCGAAACGGCTGCCTTTGAACTGTGCATCGCCGCCAACATTGATGTTCACGCCCTGGTTGCCAGCGTAACCGCCGACCACCGCGGTGGAGCTGTCCTTGCTCGACTGGCTGCTGCCCCCCGCGCCGCTGCCGGCCACGTTCACGTCTTCACCGGTCTTGGTGTAGACGCGCACATCGACCTTGGCATCTACCGAGTTGTCGGTGCTGCTGTGGGAGTTGTTCGCCGCGTCGGCCACCAGTTTGTCGGCGCTGATGTTCACTTTGCCGGCGCTGGCGTTGTACTGGGTGCCCTGGTCGTGCAGCGTGCCGCCGACCTTCACATCCACGGTCTGGCCGTCGAACCGGCTGACCACCGCATTGCTGCCCTGCTCGGTTTTATCGGCGCTGGCATGAGCGATTGCCACGTCGATACCGACGTTCGGCTGGCCGAGATTGGCCAGTGCGTCCTTGTCCGGCACTTTGCCGTCGAGCACTTCTTTCACGGCGCCTGCAATCGGCCGGGCGATGTCTTTGTACTCGACGTTGGCGCCGATGTCGGCCGACCAGTTGCTCTCGCTGTGAGTGCTGCTTTCGGTGTTGCTCGCAGCACGGTTGTCGACTTCGTTGGCGGCGACGTTCAGAGCGTTGCCGGACTTAAGTTGCGCGCCTTCGGTGACGAGTTTGTCAGCGTTGATGTTCAGGCTGCCGCTGCTCTGCGCGCCGGTGGTTTGCGCAGTAGTTTTAGCGGTGGTGTCTTGAGAAGTGCTGTGCGAGAAATCCACGCCGCTGCCGGCGCGGTCGAGCCCGCCGGTGTAGTAGAAACCGCCGCCAGTGCTGCGGGTTTCGGTCGAGGTGCTGTGGCTGTCCTGCTCGGCCAGCAGCGAGACGTTCTTGCCGCTCAGGGTGGTGTCGCCGGCGGTGGATTTCACCTCGGCGCCCTTGAGCGTCACGTCGCCGCCCGCCTTCACTTGCACAGTGCCGCCGCTGAGGCTGGAGCCCTGCTGAGTGACGTCGCTGGCGGTGACGGTTTGCGCCTTGTCTTGGTAATGCACGCCGGCGCGATACTGCTCCGCCGTTTGCTCCTTGGCGTAAGCGTCGAAGCCGCGGGTCTGTGTGCTGTTGTTGCTGCCGTGGGTGTTCTGCGTCGAATGCACATTCACATCACCCGCCGCATCTGCCGTCAGCGAACCGCCGGCCTTGACCGTGGAACCGGCGACTTCGATGTCCTTGGCGCTCTTGAGCTTGAGGTTGCTGTCGGAAGCCAGCTCGCTGCGCACCGTGGTGCTGTCCTTGCTGTTCTGCCGGGACTCGTCCTTGGTGATGCCGAAGAACTTGCTGTCCTTGTCGTGGTTGTTGCTGTGCGAGGTGTCCTGCACGCCGTCGATGGTCAGCGAGCCGTTGTCGCTGATCACGCTGGCGTCCTGGCCGCCGCGCACCTGGCTGCCGCTGATGCGCACGTCGTCCGCCTTGACCACCAGTTTGCCGGCCGCGTTGATCTTGCTGCCCTGATGCTGGGTCTGGCCCTTGTCGGCGTCGCCGGTCTTGCCGAAGAAACCGCCGCCGACCAGGTCACCGGAATAGCGGTTGTCGCTGCTGCGGTTGGTGCGGGCCGCGGTGGTGATTTCCACTTGTTTGCCGGCCAGTTGCAGATCGCCGGCGCTGTTTAATTCAGCACCTTCGGAGCGTAACAGTGCCGCGGTTTGCAGGGCAATGTTGCCAGCCTTCAACTGGCTGGTGACGCTGCGCTGTTCTTCGCTGCTGCTGTCCCAATCGGCTTTCCACAGGTGTTTGCGGTGTTTGCCCTGGTCGGTCTGGGTGTGGCTTTCAGTGGCAGCGGTCAGGCGCAGATCGCCGCCGCTTTGCACGCTGAGGTTGTTCTTCGCTTCGACCTTGGCGGCTTTCAGCTCGGTGTCTTTGCCGGACGACAGTTGCGCGTCGCGGCTGGCGACGATCTGGCTGCCGTGCTGGCGCGAATCGCTGTCGGTCTTGGTCCGCTCGTAGGTTTCCCAGGTGATGCCGATGGTGCTGTTGTTCCAGTTCTCGCGCTGCTCCTGGAGCTTGCGGCTTTCGACGGTGGTCAGGGTCAGGTTGCGTTTGGCCTCGACCTTCACGTCGCGACCGCTGACATCGGTGGCGGCCAGCGTCAGGTCCTTGCCGCTGTGCAGGCCGACGTCGCCCTGGCTGCTGCGAATGCCGGCACGGGTCACGTCGAGGCTGTCCGGGATCGCCTGGCCGCTGACGCTCAAGTCGCCCGCCGAACGAATCTGCACGCCTTCACGTCCGGCGACTTGCACCGCGCCGACCTTCACGCCCGCGCCTTCAGCGGTGCTGACGATGTTGATGCGCCCGGCCTGCATCGCGCCGAACAGGCTGGCGTCGATCCGTTGATCGGTGGTGTTGCCCGCCGGGTCCACGGCTTTCACCTGGCCGCTGGCGTAGTCGATCTGATTGCGTCCGACGGTGAGGTTCAGTTGATCGCGTGCAGTGATCGCGCCCTGGCTGTCGATGCGCGGGGCGATCAGGTTGATCGAACCTTCGCCGTTGCGCAGGCCGCCGCTCTGGATCTGCAACTGACCGGTGGCGTCGCGGGTGCTCAGGGCTTGCAGCTTGCCGTCGTTCAGCTCGGGCCGGCCGACCAGCAGATTGGCGTTCGGCGTGTTGATGAAGCTGCCGCCGTTCACCGAAATGCCGTTCGGGTTGGCGAGCACGTAGTCGGCGGCGCGACCGAAGATTTCCTGGGCGCCGTTGATGGCCGACGGGTTGCGGCTGATCACTTCGTTGAGGATCACGCTCGCGGCCTGGCCCTGCAATTGCGGGTTGGCCGCCAGTTGCCCGGCAAGCTGCGATTGCCCGGCCTGAAGGGCGTTGTTCAGCACCAGACCCTGATGGTCGACGTTGTAGTCGAGGAACTGGTTATGCGACAGGCCTGAGCCGTTGGGCGCGACGATGTTGACGATCGGGACGCCACCCTGGGTTTGCAGTTGCGCGGTGCCGCCGGGGCCGGGCGCGACCACCACACCGCCGGCCATGGCGCCCGGCAGGTGAGCGACCAGGAAAAGGCTGGCGATGGCCCAGCGCAGTTTGCCCCGTGGGGAAAGATGAAACGCAAAGGTATTCATTGGCATAAAAAACTCTCCATGTAGTGCGGCATCACGTTGCGCGTTGAGTTGAAGGCCACGGCTGTCGCGCTCAGGTCCGATGGCTGTTGTTCACTGACGTTCATAGCTGTAATCCGACCCGCATCAGCCAGGTTTCAGGTTCGCGGTGCAGGCCGGTCGGGGTGTTCAGGCTGCGTTGGTAATCGACGTCCACCTGCAGGTTTTTCCAGCCCAGATTGAGGCCGATGCCGGCGCCGCTCAGGCGTTGAACCGGGGCGCCGTGATCGGCCTTGATCCAGCCGTGGTCGAGGCCGACGCGCGGGGTGAGTTGCACCGGCAAATCGCTGCGCAGCGGCAGGCGCAAGGTGTTGCGCCAGATCGCGCCGCTGGCGCCGGACGCGCTGCTGACCCGATAACCGCGCACGGCGGAATCGTCGGTGCCGAGCAGTTGTTCGATGGCTGGCAGCGGATCCGGGCTGTACTGCAAATTGAGTTGGCTCTGCCATTGCCAGGCTTGCGCGCCGAGCTGGCCGTTGCGCCACTGGCTGAGGCCGGCGCGGTACTTGCGAAACTGTGCCTTGGGCAGGTTTTTGACCTGGCGATCGGCATCGTCGTCGGCGCCGAACCAACGCATACCCTGGGCGTAATTGACGTCGAGGTTCCACACCGCGCGGTCGAGCCAGAACAGATTGAGCCCGGCTTCGGCCACGGTCAGGGTCGGGCTCTGAATGCCGAGGCGGACGTTTTCCAGATAGCTGTCGACGTCCTTGTGCGCCAGTTGCAGATTGGCGCTGAGCTGATGACTCTGATCGCGCCAAAGCACGCGGTCGGCGCGCATGCTGAGCTGATCGGTGATGCCGGTGCTGTACAGGGTCGCCGTGCTGAGCTTGAACGGCGCGCGGTATTCGGCGTGGCTGGCGAAGGTGCTGAACGTCCAGTACCCGTAGGGGATCGCGTAGTAGAGGCTGACGTTGCGGCTGTAGCGGTCGCCCTGATTGAGGGTGTCGCTGGCGCTGAGGCTCAACAGGTCGTTGAGTTCCAGCGGGCTGTCGAGGGTCAGGCTCAGCGTGTCGCGATCACGACCGGTGCTGGCGCTGCCGAGGTTGTCGAAACCGGCACCGAGGGCCCAGCGTGACTGCCCGGAAGTACGTGAGCGCAAGATGATTTTTGACGCACCGGGCTGGCTGCCGGGAGCGATGTCGGCGGTCAGATCAAGCGAGCGCAGGCGGTTCAACTGATCCAGTCCCTGCTCCAGATCCCGCAGGTTCAGCGGTTTGCCGAGCATTCCGGGGAACGCCCCGCCGAGCGACACTGGCAGGCTTTGGTCGGCCAGCTCGATGGACTCGATGTAGCCTTCGTCGATCAGGATATCCAGCGATTGCCCCGCCGCTGGAGCGCTGCTCAGGTATGGCCGGCTGGCGATATAGCCCTTCTCCACGTACAGCGCGGTGATGGTCGCCAGCAAATGGTTGATCTGGCCGACGCCCATGCACGGCGCCAACAGCGGTTTGATCCGGGCGTTGAGTTTGTCTTTATCGATCAGCGTAACGCCGCCGATGCGCGTACCACTCAAGGGCCAGCAGCGCTCATCAGGTTTGATCGACTCAGGAATGGCCGGATTGACCGGCGTCGGGCCAAACGCGCCGCGCTCCAGCTGGCGTTTGCGCTGTTCGAGTTGCAGTTGTTGCAGGTCACGCTGTTGCAGTTGCTGCTGGCGCAGCACTTCCTGGCCAGGGGCTGGAGTTTCGGCGGCGAGAACGCTGGGCGCACACACACTCAACAACAAGGCCGACAACAGCGGGCGCGGCAGGGAACGACTTCGAGAAACAGCGCAAAGCGAATACGGCACTCAACATCCTTGCAATCAACTGGCGTAATGCCACCCCATCAATTGCGGTGATAGTCAGAGCCTTCCTACACAAATGCAAGACGCTTCCTACAGTGCTTACATTTCTTAAACAAATGATCAACTTTTGCTTTCAACAAGATTCATCTGACGACCGGCGATAAAAATCAATTGCCACAAAATATTACTCACGTCATATTACGACCGTAATAGCCACTTCGCTTTCCCAGGTATTACGCCATGACCAGCATGCCCACCGTAGAACCCGATCTCGCCGCTCCGGTCAGCGCCCCCAAACCTCCCCTGCTCAAACGCCTGCTGTTGCCGACTGCGGGACTGGCTGCGCTGGTATTCGCCGGGTTGTATGCCGTGCATTGGTGGGGCACGGGGCGATTTCTCGAGGAAACCGACGATGCCTACATCGGCGGCGACGTCACGGTGATCGGGCCGAAAGTCGCCGGTTACATCGAAGAAGTGCTGGTCAGCGACAACCAGAAGGTGAAGGCCGGCGACGTGCTGATCCGCCTCGACGCCCGCGACTACCGCGCCAATCTGGCCAAGGCTGAAGGCGCGGTCGCCGCCGAGGAAGCGCTACTGGCCAACCTCGACGCCACCGAACAACTGCAGCAAGCGGTGATCGGTCAGGCCCGCGCTGGCATCGATGCCGCCAGCGCCGAAACCGCCCGTTCGCGGGATGACAACGCACGATACAAACGTCTGGTGACCACCAACGCGGTCTCGGTGGAAAGCGCGCAACGGGCCGACGCCACCTTCAAGACCGCGCAAGCCTTGAGCGCCAAGGCCCAGGCCGAACTGCTGGCCGCGCAGCGCCAGCTCACCGTGATCGAAACCCAGAAACAACAGGCCCGCGCCGCCCTCCAGCAAGCCCGGGCCGAACGGGATCTGGCGCAACTCAACCTCGGCTACACCGAACTGCGTGCTCCGGTTGACGGCGTGATCGGCAACCGCCGCGCGCGGGTCGGCGCCTATGCACAGGCTGGTTCGCAGCAGCTGTCAGTCGTGCCGGCCAGCGGTCTGTGGGTCGATGCCAACTTCAAGGAAGATCAACTGGCGCGAATGAAACCCGGCCAGCGCGTAAGCATCCGCGCCGACGTGTTGTCCGGCCAGGAATTCCACGGTCGCCTCGACAGCCTCGCCCCCGCCACTGGTTCGCAATTCAGCGTACTGCCGCCGGAAAACGCCACCGGCAACTTCACAAAAATCGTCCAGCGTGTACCGGTGCGGATCCTGCTCGACCCGGCGGACGGCGTGCTCGGCCACCTGCGTCCAGGCCTGTCGGTGACGGCTGAAGTCGACACCCGCGCCCAACCTGAAACCACTGCCGTGGCCAGCGCGCCATGAGCACCGCCCTCACCGCCGCCGCGCAGCCATTCAATGCCGCCGACATGACGACCGCGACCAAAGTGTTCGCCTTCGCCACAATGTGCATCGGCATGTTCATCGCGTTGCTCGACATCCAGATCGTCTCGGCCTCGCTGCGCGATATCGGCGGCGGGTTGTCCGCCGGCACCGATGAAACGGCGTGGGTGCAGACCAGTTACCTGATTGCCGAAATCATCGTGATTCCGCTGTCGGGCTGGCTGTCCCGAGTGTTCTCCACGCGCTGGCTGTTCTGCGCCTCGGCGGTCGGCTTCACCCTCGCCAGCCTGCTCTGCGGCATCGCCTGGAACATCCAGAGCATGATCGCCTTTCGCGCGCTGCAAGGGTTTCTCGGCGGCTCGATGATTCCGCTGGTGTTCACCACGGCGTTCTTTTTCTTCACCGGCAAGCAGCGAGTGATTGCTGCCGCGACCATCGGCGCCGTGGCTTCGCTGGCACCGACGTTGGGCCCGGTGATCGGCGGCTGGATCACCGACATTTCGTCCTGGCACTGGCTGTTCTACATCAACCTGGTGCCGGGGATTTTCGTCGCCGTGGCGGTGCCGATGCTGGTGAAGATCGACCAGCCGGAACTGTCGCTGCTCAAGGGCGCGGACTATTTGAGCATGGTGTTTCTGGCGCTGTTTCTCGGCTGCCTGGAATACACCCTCGAAGAAGGCCCGCGCTGGAACTGGTTCAGCGACCAGACGATCCTGACCACCGCGTGGATCAGTGGCCTGGCCGGGCTGGCCTTCATCGGCCGCACGCTGCACGTCGCCAATCCGATCGTCGACCTGCGCGCGCTCAAGGATCGCAATTTCGCCCTTGGCTGCTTCTTTTCCTTCGTCACCGGGATCGGCCTGTTCGCGACGATTTACCTGACGCCGCTGTTTCTCGGCCGGGTGCGCGGCTACGGCGCGCTGGACATTGGTCTGGCAGTTTTTTCCACCGGGGTGTTCCAGATCATGGCGATTCCGCTGTACGCCTTTCTCGCCAATCGCATCGATCTGCGCTGGATCATGATGGCGGGCCTGGCGTTGTTCGCCTTGTCGATGTGGGAATTCAGTCCGATCACCCACGATTGGGGCGCCGGAGAATTGCTGCTGCCACAAGCCCTGCGCGGGATTGCCCAGCAACTGGCGGTGCCGCCGGCGGTGACATTGACTTTAGGGGGCTTGGCACCCGCGCGGCTGAAACATGCGTCGGGCCTGTTCAACCTGATGCGCAATCTGGGCGGTGCAATCGGGATTGCCGCGTGCGCGACCATTCTCAACGACCGCACCAACCTGCACTTCACCCGGTTGGCGGAGCATCTGAACAGCAGCAACGAAGCGGTGAATCAGTGGCTGGCCCAGGTCAGCGGCAACTTCGCCGCACTGGGTCAGAGCGGCGATGTTGGCCTCACTGCCAGCCTGCGTCAGCTATGGCTGCTGACCTACCGTGAAGCGCAGACGCAAACCTACGGCGACACGTTCCTGATGATCATGGTGTGCTTCGGCATCGCCACGGCGATGGTGCCCTTGATGCGCAAGGTGCAACCACCGGCCGCGCCGAGTGCCGATGCACATTGATCGATCAGGCTTGCGGAGTTTTACGGAAGCCCACGGCCAGACGGTTCCAGCTGTTGATGGTGCTGATTGCGACCGTCAGGTCGACCATTTCCTGAGGCGAGAACTGCGCAGCGACCACTTCGTAGTCTTCGTCCGGGGCGTGGGTCAGGCTCAGTTGGGTCAGGGATTCGGTCCACAGCAGCGCGGCGCGTTCACGTTCAGTGAAAAACGGCGCTTCACGCCACGCGGTCACGGCGAACAACCGGCGCGGGGTTTCGCCACCCTTGATCGCGTCGGCGGTGTGCATGTCGATGCAGAACGCGCAGCCGTTGATCTGCGAAGCGCGCAGCTTGACCAGTTCGATCAGGGTCTTTTCCAGCGGCAGTTTCGAGACGGCGGTTTCCAGGGCGATCATCGCTTTCAGGGCATCTGGGGACGCGGTGTAGAAATCGATACGAGGTTTCATGGCGACTCTCCGGGGCAAGTGAATGTGGGGCTACGTTAGTCCCGGCGTCCGGACCGGCAAATAGCCAATCTCCCGGAAGATGGGTAGGCCACTGCGTCGGTGTCAGAAAAGAAAGTGTGAATAGGCAATTGCCAGCACTCGTTGCACGCCACTAGAATGCGATCAATTCTTAATTGCACCCTAATCGCACTCTCGATTGCATCTCTGGCAACGGACGCCCGAAACGAGTACCTGCCCTCCATGTCGTCCCTCGATCAGCCGTTGAATCAGCAAGTCCAGACGCTCTACAGCGAACACCACGGGTGGCTGCAGGGCTGGCTGCAGCGCAAGTTGGGCAATCGCTGCGATGCGGCCGATCTGGCGCACGACACGTTTTTGCGCCTGCTCACCCGTCAGGTGATCAAGCCGTTGGGCAGCGAGCCCCGGGCGCTGCTGACGCACATCGCCAAAGGCCTGATGATCGACCGTTGGCGGCGGCATGATCTGGAGCGCGCGTACCTGGAAACCATTGCGCACCTGCCCGCCGCCGAAGTGCCGTCGCCGGAAACCCGCTACCTGATTCTCGAAACCCTGTGGCGCATCGAAGCGCTGCTGCGCGAACTGCCCGAGCAGACCCGCGACACCTTCCTGCTGTCGCAGATCGAAGGCCTGACCTACGCGCAGATCGCCACGCGCCTGAATGTTTCGCTGATCACCGTCAAACGCCACATGCGTGCCGCGTTCATTGCCTGCCTGAGTGTCGCCTGATGCCTTCGTCGATGATCAACCCGCAGATTCTCGGCGAAGCCGCCGACTGGCTGGTGCAACTGCATTCCGGCACCGCCACCCCGTCCGACCATCAGGCCATCGCCCAATGGCGCAGCCGCAGCGCCGAGCACGCCATGGCCTGGCAACGGGCCGAAGCGCTGTTGGGGGATTTGCGCAGCGTGCCGGCCAACGTCGCGATCCAGACCTTGAAACGCGCGTCCCGCAAAGAAGGCCTGAGCCGCCGCCAGACCCTCACCCGCCTCGGCCTACTGTTGATGGCCGGGCCGCTGGGCATCGCTTCGCAGCATGTACCGTGGCAGCAATGGACCGCCGACCAGCGCACCGCCGTCGGCGAACAAAAGAACCTGCAATTGCCGGACGGCACGCAATTGGTGCTCAACACCGACAGCGCCGTGGACATCGCTTTCAGCCCGGTGGAGCGTCGGGTCCTGCTGCTCAACGGCGAAGTGCTGATCAACACCGCCGCAGATGCCAGCGCCCGTCCGTTCATTGTTGAAACCCCGCAAGGTGTGGCCCGCGCGCTGGGCACGCGATTCTGCGTGCGCACCGAGGGTTCGCGCAGCCAGGTGTCGGTGCTCGAAGGCCAGGTCCAGATCACCCCGCAACTGCTCAAGCAGAGCGCGATTCTCCAGACCGGCGAACGGCAGCGCTTCAAGCTCAACAGCTTCGACAGCGCCGAAACCTTCGACACCGCTTCCCTGGCCTGGGACAAGGGCATGCTGCTGGCCAGCAACATGCGCCTGGACGAATTGCTCGACGAGTTGAGCCGCTATCGCCGGGGCGTGCTGCGCTGTCATCCGGACGTGGCGGCGATGCGCGTATCCGGGGCGTTTTCCCTGCGCGACACCGACGCCAGCCTGCGTCTGCTCAGCGACACGTTGCCGCTGAACATCAACAGCCTGACCCGCTATTGGCTGTCGGTGGAACCGCGTGTCTGAGCCCTCGGAAAATATTTTCAATATTCCCTGATACCTTTTCGCGACTCGTCCGGTGAGTGGATAGACCTTCCGATTCCACGCCCCCGACAGGAACACCGAATGACCGCAATGCCATCGCCCCGCCCCGCCACGTTTGCGCTCAAGGCCCTGAACCTGAGCCTGGCCCTGGCCTTCAGCGCACTGCTGCCGAGCGCCGCCCAAGCCGCCGACAGCGTCAGTGAAAGCGGCAGCCGCAGCGTCAACATCGGCCCCGGCCTGCTCAGCCATGTGCTGGCGCAATTTGCGGTCAGCGTCGGCGTGCCACTGTCGTTCGATCCGGCGCAACTGGGCAATCGCCAGAGCCCCGGCCTGCAAGGCAGTTACACCGCCCAGAGCGGTTTTGCCCGGTTGCTGGAAGGCAGCGGTTTCGAACTGATCAGCACCGGCCACAACGGTTACACCGTGGCGCCGAAAGTTGCGGCGGACGGCGCGCTGGAACTG
The DNA here is from genome assembly GCF_052045815.1 of Pseudomonas sp. 22085. NCBI lineage: Bacteria > Pseudomonadati > Pseudomonadota > Gammaproteobacteria > Pseudomonadales > Pseudomonadaceae > Pseudomonas > Pseudomonas sp. 22085. The sequence goes on along the minus strand of NZ_JBQEQA010000027.1, from coordinate 29,499 downwards.
GGCGCCACCAACGTCAGCGCCCTGCGTGACGACAGCGGTGACACCTACGGCGGCGAACAGGTCGCCCGCCGCGCGCAGATCGGCATGCTCGGCAACCAGGAGGTCAACGACCTGCCCTTCAGCGTCACCAGCTACACCGCCAAGACCATGGCCGACCAACAGGCCCAGACCGTCGGCGATGTGTTGCTCAACGACGCCTCGGTGCGCCAGTCCAACGGCTTCGGCAACTTCTCGCAGATGTTCATGATCCGTGGCCTGCCGCTGGCCTCCGATGACATTTCCTATAACGGCCTCTATGGCGTGCTGCCCCGGCAGATCATCGCCGTCGAAGCGCTGGACCGGGTCGAACTGTTCAAGGGCCCGAACGCGTTCGTCAACGGCGTGACCCCGAGCGGCAGCGGCATCGGCGGCGGGATCAACCTGCAACCCAAACGCGCGATGGACACGCCGACCCGCAGCGTCACCCTCGACTACAGCGCCGACGGTCGGGTCGGCGGCCATCTGGATCTGGGCCAGCGCTTTGGCGAGGACAACCGCTTCGGCGCGCGGGTCAACCTGATGCAGCGCGAAGGCGACACCGCCGTCGATGACGAAGACCAGCGCTCGTCGCTGTTCAGCGTCGGCCTGGACTATCGTGGCGATCGCCTGCGGGTCTCGACCGATTTCGGCTATCAGAAGCAGGTCATCAACCAGGGCCGCTCGGTGGTCTATGTCGATTCGAGCCTGGCAAAAGCGCCCAAGGTGCCGCACGCCAACGCCAGCTACGCCCAGAGCTGGAGCTACTCGCAACTCGAAGACACTTTCGGCATGGCCCGCGCCGAATACGACCTCAACGACAACTGGACGGCCTACGTGTCCGGTGGCGCTAAGCACACCCGCGAGAACGGCGTGTACTCGTCGCTGACCGTCACCAACCTGAACGGCAACGCCCGTGGCGGCATGCTCTATTCACCCCACGACGAGGACAACCAGAGCGCCATGGCCGGGCTCAACGGCCGCTTCGACACCGGCCCCGTCACGCACCAGTTGAACCTCGGCTGGGCGGGCATCTGGGGCGAGCAGCGCTCGGCGTTCAAAACCATCGGCACCGCCGGGCGCTACAGCACCAACCTGTACAACGTCACCGACAAGCCGCGCCCGGCGCCCACCTCGTTCGCCAGCGACATCAGCGACCCGCGCATCACCGGCAAGAACACCCTGCGCAGCGAGGCGATTTCCGACACCCTCGGCTTCGTCGATGACCGCATCCTGCTGACCCTCGGCGTGCGTCGCCAGGAATTGAAAGTCGACGGCTGGAGTACAGCCACCGGCGCCCGCACCTCAAGTTATGAAGAGTCGATTACTACCCCGGTCTATGGCCTGGTGATCAAGCCGTGGGAACACGTGTCGTTCTACGCCAACCGCATCGAAGGCCTGGCCAAAGGCCCGACGCCGCCGACCACCGCGATCAACCGCGACGAAACCTTCGCCCCGGTGCGCAGCAAACAGATCGAAGCCGGCGTGCGCCTGGACATGGGCAGCTACGGCGCCAACCTCGGCGTCTATCGCATCGAACAACCGTCGAGCTACACCCAGGACGGAATCTTCCGGGTCGACGGCCAGCAGACCAACAAAGGCGTGGAACTCAACGTCTACGGCGAACCGCTCGACGGCCTGCGCCTGCTCAGCGGCGCAACCGTGATGAAGACTGAACTGGAAGGCAGCAGCAACGGTGTGAATGACGGCAACCGCGCCGTCGGGGTGCCGCGCTTCCAGTTCAACCTGGGCGCCGACTGGGACATTCCGGGCCTCGAAGGCGCGGCCCTCAGCGCGCGGATGTTGCGCACCGGCGGCCAGTACCTGAACGCGGCAAATACTCAGAGCATTCCGGCGTGGAACCGCTTCGACCTGGGTACGCGCTATGCCTTCAAACTGGATGAAAAGCAGATCACCCTGCGGGCCAATCTGGAGAACGTCGCCAACGAAGCCTATTGGGCCTCGGCCAACGGCGGTTACCTGACCCAGGGCACGCCGCGCACGCTGAAGGTGTCGGCGACCGTGGACTTCTGACCGCTCGTCATCCGGCCGGCACCAAGGGTTCGGCGCGTCTGACCAATATCAGGTAAATCCCCTTTCCGGAGACAAACCATGATGACGCGCAAACTCACCTCGCTGTTATTGATCGGCCTGCTGGCCACAGGCTCAGCGGCGACGTTCGCCGCCAATGACGGCGCCGATGCCACGGGCACCAAATCCGGCTCCACCAACAGCTCGCCCATGCCACCGGACAACACGCCGGGCTCGCCGTCCGGCGGCAGCGGCGCAGGCAATGGCACCGGCACCAACGGTGGCGCCAGCGGTTCCGGTTCGGGAGCGGGAGGTGGCACCGGTTCGGCCGGTGGCGGCACGGGCGGTGCCGGCGGTGGCACGGGCGGCTGAACGAACAAGAGCAGGTCATGGTGAAGGCCATGGCCTGTGTCTGAACCGATTCGATTTTGTCAGCGATCCGAACGCATCAGTTCGCCAACGCTAACGTCCATTGACAGCACGGCCGCGCGGTTGCGGCCGGCGTTCTTGGCCTGATACAACGCCGCATCCGCGCGTTGAATAAACAGTTCCGGGCTGTCGTTGCCGGTCGGAATAAACGCATAGCAACCCAGGCTCACCGTGAGATACCCGGTGGGCGAACCGCTGTGGGTGATGTGTTTGTCCATCACGCTGCGGCGGATCTGCCCGGCAATTGCCAGTGCGCCGTTGATGTCGGTGTCCGGCAGCAGCACCGCGAACTCTTCACCGCCATAGCGCACCGCCAGATCGGACTTGCGCTGGCAGCAGTTTTTCACCACCTGCGCGACCTGCGTCAGGCAATGGTCGCCGGCCACGTGGCCGTAGGCATCGTTGTAGCGTTTGAAAAAATCGATATCGAGCATGATCAGGCTGACCGGGCTCGACTGCCGCGCACCGCGGGCAAATTCCACCTCCAGCGAGCGCTCGAACAGACGCCGGTTGGCCAGTCCGGTCAGGCTGTCGTGGGTGGCGATCTGTTCCAGCGCCTGCTGGGCCTTGCGCAGGTTTTTTTCGATCCGCTCGCCATCGCGCACCTGATGAATGAACACCCAGCCGAACAGCCCCACGCCGAGCATCACCAGCGCCACGATCACGCTGGACTGAAACGCCCGGTCATACCAGCCCTGGAGGATCGTGTCCCGGGACGAAGACGCCGCGACCACCAACGGGTAGCTTTCCAGCTGCCGGTAACCATAAAGACGCGCCACACCGTCGACCACCGAATCGATCATCGCGGTGCCGGCGGAGGCGTTGGGCAGCAGCTTCTGATAGATCTCGCCCTTGGCCAGCGAGGTGCCGATCAGAGACTCGTCGAACGGCCGACGGGCGAGCAACGTGCCGTCAGTCATGCCGAGAAACATCGTGCCGTTGTCATCCAGGCTGAAGCTTTTGAAGAACTTGTCGAAGTACGACATCTTGATCCCGGCCAGCAACACGCCCTGGAAGTTGCCGGCGCGGTCGTTGACCCGTTTCGAGATCGGGATGATCCACTCGCCGTTCTCACGGCTGCGGATCGCCGGGCCGATGTGCGCCACACCCGACACGTTCTGCTGGTGAAACTTGAAGTACTCGCGATCGGCCACGCCATTGCCGCGCGGCAGATCCGGGAACGAGGTAATCACCCACTGCCCTTCGCGGTCGAACAGGAACATGCCGTGCAACTGCTCGAGTTGTTGCACTCGCCGCGCGAAGGTTCGCTGCAATCGCGGCTTCTGCGCCGCACCGTAGCCATCTTCCTGAACCCAGTCGACCAGGCTGGTCATCACCAGATCCGCCGCCAGAAACGTGTCTTCAGCCTGCTGCGCCATCGCCCGGGTCAGGTTGGCCGACGACACCTGCGCGTTGGCCAGATCCTGGCGCCGCGACTGTTCGATCTGCAAATACAGCAGACCGGACAGGCACAGACACACGGCAACGATGAACAACACCGCCGCCTTGCGCAGGGGCAAACGTTTGAGGGTGCCGCCGGGGGCCTGATGCGGATCGTGAATGGGGATAGGCAAAAGCGTGTCCTGGGCAGGTACGACAGGGGCAAAAGCCCGAAACCCTTGTTCTTGTGAGCGTAGCCCACCGGGTTGTGTGGGGCAACCAAGTGCCCCCGCTACGATCCCGACCCAGTTGCTATCGGCGCGCAGGGCAATTGGATGACCTGCGACGCAAATTATTTTTGCCTGCCCGTTTTTGCCCGCATCAGCCCTGACGGGCCAACCGCCGCATCGCACTGTGCAGATGCGCCCGTGCACTTTCTGGATCGCCCTCGCGCATCTGCTCGTACGCCCGCTGCGCCACCGCGTGCGGCACCGGTTTCAACACCCGTTGCGTGGCCATCGCCAGCAGTTGCACTTGCGCGGCACGCTCCAGGTAATACAGATCGTCCCAGGCTTCAGCGATGGTCGGCGCCGCGACAATCACCCCGTGATTTTTCAGGAACAGAATGTCGGCCTCGCCCATGACCCCGGCAATCCGGTCGCCCTCGCGCTCATCCAGCGCCAGCCCGTTGTAATGCTCGTCCACCGCCGTGCGCCCGTAGAACTTCAGCGCAGTCTGGCTCAGCCACAACAGCGGCGGCCCCTCCAGCAGGCACAACGCCGTCGCGTTCGGCATATGGGTGTGGAACGCGACTTTTACTCGGGGCAGTCGCTGATGCAGGCGCGCATGAATATAGAAAGCAGTCGCTTCCGGCTGACCCTCGCCGTCCACCACGTTGCCGGCGAAGTCGCAGACCAGCAGGTTATGCGCCGTGACTTCGGCAAACGCATAGCCGTACGGATTGACCAGAAACAGGTCAGCATGTCCCGGCAACATCGCCGAAAAGTGATTGCAGATTCCCTCCTCCAAGCCGTGCAGCGCCGCCAGTTGAAAGCACGCCGCCAGCTCTTTGCGAGCGGTGATGACGGCTTCGCTGTCGAGGTTCAACGAGCCGCAGCGCGTGGGCCGGGCGCTGCCGGTCAGGGTATGGGCCATGGCGAGACTCCTTTATGACCAGCCAAGGGATGCGAACAGCGGCAGCACTTCGTCCAGCGTGTTGAGGATCGCGTCGGGCCGATAGTCCGGCAGCAACTGACGACCGGTCCCTCGATCAATCCATACGCAGCGAAAATGCATGTCGCGGGCCGCCGTGTGGTCAAGCATCGGGCTGGCGCAGATGTGCACCACCTGATCGCGGCTGACGCCCAATTGCTCATGAGCGTAGTCGAACAGCCGCGGCGCCGGTTTGTAGGCACCGGCCTGTTGCGCGGTGATGACCCGGTCGATATGGCCGCCGAGTTGAGCGACGTTGCCGGCGATGATGTCGTCATCGGTGTTGGAGACGATGCACAGCTTGAAACCCTGGGCCTTGAGCTGCGCGAGGGTCTCGACGACTTCGGGAAACGGCGGCATCTGCGGGATCGCGGCGGCCAGGCGCTGGCTGTCCTGGCTGGCACTCGCCAGCCCCAGTTCCTCCAGGGCCAGTTGCAGGCCGAGGGTGCTGAGTTCGCGAAACGAGCGGTGCGGCGGCGTCTGTTCCAGGCGATGTTCGTGGCGGTCGTAGACCTCGATCAGGCGCCCGGCATCGACCCGGTGTTCGCCCTTTTCGCTGAGGATCCGCTCGGCCACGGCGCGCAGGCCTTCGTCCCATTGAATCAAGGTGCCGTAGCAATCGAATGTCAGCCATTGCGGGCGCGGTGTGTTGATCAAGGTCATGGGGAATTCCTCTGCAAGTGAGGGCTTCAGCTTATGAACTCGGGGTGATAGTGTGAAATTAAATAAATAGCCGACCGTCAGTTGCCAAACAAATATCGAGGCCGCCGCCATGCTGGATCTGGAACTGCTGAAAACCTTCGTCTGCGTGGTCGATGAAGGCAGCTTCACGCGCGCCGCCGAACGCGTCCACCGCACCCAATCCACGGTCAGCCAACAGGTACGCAAACTCGAAGACCTGGTCGGCCACGCCCTGCTGTTGCGCGACCGCACCGGGTTGAACGTCAGCGTCACCGAGCACGGCGAACTGCTGATCCACTACGCCCGTCGATTACTGGCCTTGTCGGCCGAGGCCAGCGAAGCCCTGGCCAGCGATCTGGATCTGGAAATCCTGCGCATCGGCATGCCGGAAGACTTCGACGCCCGACGCATGGCGCTGATCCTCGCCGGCTTCACCCGCAGCCACCCGCAAGCGCGACTGGAAACCGTCAGCGGCATGAGCCTCGACCTGCGTCAACGCCTCGACAGCGGCGAAATCGACATCGCCCTGATCAAACGCGAACCCGACAGCGGCCCCGCCTGGGCGACCTGGCCGGAACGACTGGTGTGGGTCAAGGGCGTGGAATTTGATGCGTCCACTGGCGTGTTACCGCTCGCGCTGTTTCCCCAGGGCTGCCTGTACCGACAACGGGCAATCCGCCTGCTCGACGTGGCGCAACGCCCCTGGCGCGTGGCCTTCGGCAGCCACAGCCTGACCGGCATTCAGGCGGCGGTGGCTTCAGGGCTCGGGGTTTCAGTGCTGCCGGCTTCGGCGGTGTTGCCGGAGCATCGGGTGTGCACGGACTTGCCGCCGCTGCCGCCGACAGAGCTGGCGCTGGTCAGTCGGGAGGGGGTGTTGAGTGGGTTGCAGCGGGGGCTGGTGGAGTTTTTGCGCGGAGAATTGGGGGTGGATGCGGGGGGATTCGCTTGATCCCCCCAAATGGCGCTGAGCTCAGGGCTTGTTGACTTCGCGCAGCAGGTCGGCGACCGGGAGGTTCATGGTGTTTGAGTAGTAGGGTTTGTAGCCGTAAGCGGTGACGACGACTTTGCAGGGGATTTGTTGTTTGTCTGAGAGGAGTTGGTTGATTTCTGCCACTGACAAATATCTTTCCGAGCTTCGGTTGCTGGAGGTCTCGGAAATGAAAGCATGGGTCAGATAAGAGTATCCCGCCGGGGCTCCGTCTCTTTTATCCGGCGATATCAATCCAAACGCTGAAAACCGAATGGCTTTACCAACCGAGAAATCCTGATCTTCAGCCAAGGCACAATGAAGCATGCCTGAAGCCATTCCAACCCTCTCTCCCCGACCAAAAAGATCCAACACATCAATATTCGACTGATATCTGATTACATATAAAGATCTGTCTCTCTCAACAGACACATAGCTCAAATTCGCTGGAGGCCATACATGGTCTTTTGCACAACCAGAACAAATCACGAAAAGCAGGCAAGCGAACAGTCTATACATCAGGAAAATTCCTCCATGATCGAGTCAAACAGCAGTTTTCCGCGATACGTGCGTAAGCAGGCTCCTTGCAGTATCACGTCATCATCCGTGGGGCGCGCAGCATGAACAAAGTCCTTCCATTGATCAAACCCGATTGCAAAAAAACAGGCGCCTGAAAAGGCGCCTGTTTTTTATGGCCAGTAACCGATTGCGTTATCGCGACGGCGGTACCCGGATATCCCCCGCCCGGCACTGGGTTTTCACGCCCTTGCCGCAGGCGCCGAATTGCAGGTCCTTGCCCATGCACACGCGCACTTCCGAGAGCTCCGGGCCGTTGCAGATCACGGCGATGCCGTCTGACGGGATGCCCGGATTGCTCCTGCGGAACAGGTCGGCAATTTCCTGCGCTTCGAAGTAATAAGAGCTACTGAACGGTTGCAACTCTTGCGGGATGTTCACCGCCGCCACGGCTTTGTCCGCTTCGTCCAGATAGCCCATCGCGCCGAGGCCGCTGCAGGTGCCGTGCTTGCTCCATTCGTGATCGAGCAGTTTTTTAGTCGGGAACAGCGTCAGGCCTTTGGCCGTTTCGGCGGCCGACAGGTTGGTCAGCGGTGGGCAGGATTCCGGCCAGCCGCCCTTGGCGTATTGCGGCCAGAGGCCATGCAGGACAAAACCGTAACCCTTGCCGGTGCATTGCGGGTCGTCCTTGTGGGCCAGGCAAAAGGTCGGCGACCAGGACAACGTCAGCAGATAGTAATCGAACCCCCCCGCCACCGATTCCGCCTTGTTGGCAGACGACTGGCGTGCCGAACTCAGGCCGATGCTACCGACCGTCAGCGCAATCAACGCCATAATTGTAAAAAGCTTTTTCATGTTCCCGTTCCTTGGGACGCGTGCGTCCGTGGTTTCTGTGGTCTGACCGTCACGTGGTCAGGGGCTGATTGAGTCACGCTTGTGTTGCAGGCGCATGACGCAGGGCAAAACGTGCATTACTTTGAAAGGACTACGATGTTGTTGAACTCAACACAGGGAACCGACATGAGTAAAGCAGACGAACTCGCCGCGAAACTCAAACAAACCCGGCACACCCATGCTGACGAAATCACCTGCGCCGAACTGGAGATCGATTGCTGGCCGGCTCAGGTCTACGCCTTGTATCACCGCATCGAGGGCTGGTTGCAACCGGTGACCGAGGTAGGCCTGAAGATTCGGCGAAATCCTACCCATGTTTGCGAAACTTCGCCGGATGGCGAGACCCACGACTACGCCATCGACCAGTTGATCATCGAAGCCAACCACCACAGCCTGACGTTCGACCCCATCGCCCGCTTTACCGAAGACGGCTCGGGGCGTGTGCAAATCGTCCTGCCGGGCCGCGAAGCATCGCTGCTGCGCACGGTCGATGAACACGGCGAAAGTCATTGGTGGTTGCAGACGCTCGAGACCGGGCAACAGCTGGATGCGATTGCGTTGACGGAAAACAACCTGCTGCTGGTAGTCCAGGAAGGGCTCGGTTTGTAGGCCGAACCTGACACAACTGTAATCCGCCCCTCAGCCAGCTGAAAGCTGCCGCTGGTTAGCCTCCCCGTCATTGGTCAAACGGGGACTTCCAGCGCATGCCTTCCACCACCTCAAGACGCACCTTCGTCAAAGGCCTCGCCGCCGGCAGTCTGCTCGGCGGCCTCGGCCTGTGGCGCACGCCGGTCTGGGCCTTGAACAGCCCCGGCCAGGTCAATGAGCTCAGCGGTACCGACTTCGAGCTGTTCATCGGCGAAACCCCGGTCAACTTCACCGGCCAGCCGCGCACCGCGATGACCATCAACGGCAGCCTGCCCGGCCCGCTGCTGCGCTGGCGCGAGGGCGATACGGTGACGCTGCGGGTGCGCAACCGGCTCAAGGACAGCACGTCGATCCACTGGCACGGCATCCTGCTGCCGGCCAACATGGACGGCGTGCCGGGCCTGAGTTTCAAGGGCATCGAGCCGGGTGGCGTGTACGTCTACCAGTTCAAGGTTCGCCAGCACGGCACCTACTGGTATCACAGCCATTCCGGCTTGCAGGAGCAGGCCGGCGTTTACGGGCCGCTGGTGATCGACGCGCGGGAGCCGGAGCCGTTCCACTACGACCGCGACTACGTGGTGATGCTCAGTGACTGGACCGACGAAGACCCGGCCAGCTTGATGAAGACCCTGAAAAAACAGTCCGACTACTACAACTTCCACAAACGCACCGTCGGCGATTTCATCCACGACGTCGGCGAAAAAGGCTGGGGCGCCACCGTCGCCGATCGCACGATGTGGGCGCAGATGAAGATGAATCCCACCGACATCGCCGATGTCAGCGGCGCCACGTACACCTTCCTGATGAACGGCCACGCCCCGGATAACAACTGGACCGGCCTGTTCCGCCCCGGAGAAAAACTGCGGCTGCGACTGATCAACGGCTCGGCCATGAGCTACTTCGACGTGCGCATTCCCGGATTGAAAATGACCGTGGTCGCCGCCGATGGCTTGCACGTCAAACCGGTCAGCGTCGACGAGCTGCGCATCGCCGTGGCGGAAACCTATGACGTGATCGTCGAACCCGCCGCCGACGCCTACACCCTGTTCGCCCAGGCCATGGACCGCACCGGCTACGCCCGTGGCACCCTCGCCACCCGCGCCGGTTTGTCGGCTCCGGTGCCGGCGCTGGACCCACGCCCGCTGGTGACCATGGACGACATGGGTATGGGCGGCATGGACCATGGTTCGATGGACATGAGCGGCATGGATCACTCGAGCATGAACATGGGCCCGATGCAGTCGCACCCCGACAGCGAAAAGGACAACCCGCTGGTGGACATGCAAGCCATGACCACCGCCGCGAAACTCGACGACCCCGGCCTCGGCCTGCGCAACAACGGTCGCCGCGTGCTGACCTACGCCGACCTGCGCAGCACGTTCGAAGACCCGGATGGCCGCGATCCGAGCCGCACCATCGAACTGCATCTCACCGGCCACATGGAGAAATTCGCCTGGTCGTTCAACGGCATCAAGTTCTCCGAGGCCGAGCCGCTGCGCTTGAAGTACGGCGAGCGGATTCGCCTGGTGCTGGTCAACGACACGATGATGACCCACCCCATCCACCTGCACGGTATGTGGAGCGATCTGGAAGACGAAAACGGCAATTTCCAAGTGCGCAAACACACGATCGACATGCCGCCCGGCACCCGCCGCACTTACCGCGTGACCGCCGACGCGCTCGGCCGTTGGGCCTATCACTGCCATCTCCTGTACCACATGGAAATGGGCATGTTCCGCGAAGTGCGGGTGGAAGAATGAGGACGCCGACCATGACTCGATTTGCCGCGTTTTCGTTGTCACTCCTGTCGATGGCCCCGGCGTTCGCCGCCAGCGACGTGCAGGGCATGGATCACAGCCGGATGGCTGACATGCAAGGCATGGATCACAGTCAAATGACCGACATGCAGAGTATGGACGACGGCACGATGCAGCCCGCCGCGCCGACCGAAAGCCGCACACCGATCCCGGCACTGACCGACGCCGACCGCGCCGCCGTGTTCACCAGTCACGCCGGGCATCAAGTGCACGACAGCGCCATCAACACTTACTTCCTCGCCGACAAACTCGAATGGCAGGACGCCGACGACGCCAGCACCCTGGCCTGGGATTTGTCCGGCTGGATCGGCGGCGACATCGATCGACTGTGGCTGCGCTCCGAGGGCGAACGCAGCAACGGCAAAACCGAAGACGCGGAAATCCAGGCGCTGTGGGGCCACGCGATTTCGCCGTGGTGGGACGTGGTCAGCGGCGTGCGCCAGGACTTCAAACCCGGCGCTCCGCAAACCTGGGCCGCGTTCGGTCTACAAGGCATGGCGCTGTACAACTTCGAAGCCGAAGCCACGGCCTTCATCGGCGAAAACGGCCAGAGCGCGGTACGGCTGGAGGGCGACTACGACATCCTGCTGACCAATCGCCTGATCCTGCAGCCGACCGCCGAACTCAACGTCTACGGCAAAAACGACCCGCAACGCGGGATCGGCTCGGGCCTGTCGAACACCGGAGCCGGGCTGCGCCTGCGCTATGAAATCCGCCGCGAATTTGCGCCTTACATCGGCGTGACCTGGAACCGTACCTACGGCCGCACCGCCGATTACGCACGGGAAGAAGGCGAGGATCGCAGCGAAGCGCGACTCGTCCTCGGCGTACGGCTGTGGTTCTGAATCCCTTCAAAAAACAACACCGAGGTCTTGCATGCGCACATTGAAAATCTCCCTCGTCCTCGCCAGCGGTTTGCTCCTGAGCACCCTGGCCCAGGCCCATCCGAAACTGCTGTCGTCGACCCCGGCCGAAGGTGCCGACGGCGCGGCGCCCGGCAAGATCGAACTACACTTTTCGGAGGATCTGCTGACCCAATTCTCCGGCGCCAAACTGGTCATGACCGAGATGCCCGGCATGGCCCACTCGCCCATGCCGATGAAGGCCAAAGTCAGCGCCGGCAGTGACCCGAAAACCATGCTCGTCACCCCGCTCGCGCCCTTGCCCGCCGGCACCTACAAGGTCGAATGGCGCGCGGTGTCATCGGACACGCACCCGATCACCGGCAATGTCACGTTCAAAGTGAAGTGAGCGATGGCTGAACTGATCAACATCCTCCTGCGTCTGGCGTTGTATGTGGATTTGCTGCTGTTGTTCGGGCTGACGTTGTTCGGCCTGTACAGCGTTGAAGCGGTGCTGCGGTTTCGGCCGATGCTGCGCGGGATGGCGTTGATCGGGGCATTGCTGTCAGTGGCCGGACTGGTGCTGATGACCCGCGCCATGAGTGGCGAAACGGAATTCGCGGCGCTGTGGCCGCACCTGCAAATGATGGTTTTGGAAACGAACGTCGGGCTGGCGTGGGCGCTGCGGATGATTGCGCTGATCGCCGTGATGATCGGGCCGGGATTGTGGCTGGCATCGATGGCCAGCGCCGTCGCCCTCGCCTCCCTGGCCTGGAGCGGACACGGCGCGATGGATAACGCGTGGCATCTGCTCAGCGACATTCTGCACCTGCTCGCGGCGGGTGCGTGGCTGGGCGCCATGCTCGCGTTGATCTTGATGGCGCGGCTCGACGCACTGTGCAGCGAAGCGCGCATTCGTTCGCTGGCGGATTCCGTCAAACGCTTCGAAGGCGTCGGCGCGGCAATTGTGCTCATCCTCTCGGTCACCGGCGTGGCGAATTACCTGTTCATCGTCGGCCCGACACTGGGCGAAGTCCTGCTCGGCAGCTACGGGATTCTGCTGGCGATCAAGGTTGTGTTGTTCGGGGGCATGCTGGTGCTGGCCGCGTTGAACCGCTTCCACCTGGGGCCGTTGCTCGAACAATCGTTGCGCGCCGGGCAGCATCAAGTGGCGGCCAACGCCTTGCGCCGCAGCGTGGCATCGGAGCTGGTGATTGCGCTGTTGATCGTGGGACTGGTGGCGTGGCTGGGCACGTTGAGCCCGGAACCGGGATGACACCCGGCAAACGCATTCACTACACTGGCCCGCACCTCCACTGCACAAGCCCGATCACAATGACAATTCCAAAAAGCGCGATGATCTTCTGCGGCCTGCTGGCCATGGCCGGCGCCGCCCAGGCACAAGAACCGGCCTCGCACCTCGACACCATTCAGCAACAGGGCCAGTTGCGCGTCTGCACCACCGGTGACTACAAGCCTTACACCTTCAAACGCACGGACGGCGGATTCGAAGGTATCGACATCGCCATGGCGCAATCCCTGGCCGACAGCCTCGGCGTCAAGGTCGAATGGGTGCAGACCACCTGGAAAACCCTGATGCCGGACATGCAGGCCGGCAAATGCGACATCGGCGTCGGCGGCATTTCGGTAACCCTGGAACGCCAGAAAAAAGCTTTCTTCAGCAACACACTCGACGTCGACGGCAAGATCCCGCTGGTGCGCTGCGCCGACCAGTCCAAATACCAGACCATCGACCAGATCAACCAGCCGAACGTGCGCCTGGTCGAACCCGCCGGCGGCACCAACGAAGCCTTCGTCCACGCCTTCCTGCCCAAGGCGCAACTGGCGTTGCACGACAACGTGACCATCTTCGAACAACTGCTCGACAACAAGGCCGACGTGATGATCACCGACGCCTCCGAAGCCCTCTACCAACAAAAACTCAAACCCGGCCTGTGCGCCGTCAACCCGAGCCAGTTCATGCAATACGGCGAAAAAGCCTACCTGCTGCCGCGCGACGACATCAGCTGGAAACTCTACGTCGACCAGTGGCTGCACCTGAGCAAAGTCACCGGCAAATACCAGAAAGTCCTGAGCGAATGGATCGCCGTACCCGCGGCTCAGTGACACTCAGTCGTCATGCATCAGGCCGGAGCTGTACTGGTTGAAACTGTTACCGATATTGCTCCCGCCGAACTTCAACGTATTCACGTTCCGCGCCTCCGGCGACTGACAGTCGCTGGAGAAACAACTGGTGGTGGTCAAGCCACCGGAGCCGGAGCAGGCGCTTAGAACTGAGACGGTTGCGACGATCAACAGCGCTTTGAGTGGATTGTTCATGGTGTGTGGCGCTCGGGTGGGGTCGGGATCTTGTAGAGGGATCGTAGGCCTGCGCGGATGGCGGGAAGATGAAACTTACGGGGGTTTCAGCGTGGGTTCAGGTTGAGCCCACGCCTGACGATCAACCCTCCACCGCAGAGGGTTGCCGGAATCTACTTCGGTTCGACGTTATCCAGCGCCTGATTCACCGCCAAAGACCCCAACATCACCAACTGCGCAATGCCGATGGCGGTTTTGCGGTGGGCGGGTTCCAGGGTGGCGGCGAAGTTGTTGAGCATTTCGGAGGCTGATCCCAGGGATTCGCTGGCATTGGCGAGCAGGGATTCGGTGTCGTAGGCCGGGTTGGCGAAGTACATCGGGTCATGTTGGGTGTGGCTGCCCATGATCCGTTGCTGTGGGGTGAGGTAGTGATCGAGGGCGCGCTCGGCAGCTTCGTTCAGGGTTCGTGAATCGGGGAATTTGTAGGGGGAAACTGGATCGGTTTCTGGTGGGTTGGGTGTTGGTTTGAACATGGATGAATCCTCTAGCGCGATTACCAAAAGGAACCATCACCCTTCGCTACCAAACGTTGGGTGGCGGCCATACGCGGGTTGGTAGACCGGTCGCACTAGAACCCGGCGCCCACGAATGAGCCCCACGCATGACCACCATGAAATCCGAGCCCTGAAAAAGGGCTGCACACGGTGACGCCATGAGTCTAGAACGAAGCGGGCTACCAAACCCGATCACTGGTTTGCAGTGACGTAGAGACGATAAAACCCGCGTGCTAGACGCACAAGCCGGCGGATTCTGTCTTAGGTGTAGGGGGTGGCGCAAGGATGCGTAGGGCCGAAGTAGTGTCAGAGAGCTTCGTTTAAACACACCCAGATTTTGCTGTTTAGATGGACGACCCACACCGGGCACGTGGCCGTCAGGCAACCACCAAAGCAACTCTGATACAGTCGGTGCCAGCTAATCCGTTGACAGGGAGTCAAACATGGCAAAGCCCGCTGCACGCATCACCGATCCCACCAGTTGCCCCATCCCCGGACACGGCCCCAAAGCCATTGCCTCCGGATCCCCCGACGTGTTCTTCGACGGACTTGCCGCGGCCCGAAAAGACGACACCTGCACCTGCGGCAGCGCACTGGCCTCCGCCGTATCCAGCACTGTATTTATCAACGGCAAAAATGCCGCGCTGGTTGGCACAGTGGGTTCACATGGAGACGTCGTGATCGGAGGATCGGGAACGGTGATTATTGGTGACTCACATACGCCTGCGCCGTTTACGCCACCGACGCCGATGATCATTCATCCTGGATGGATCAGCTTCACCATTCCCGGTTCTGAGTCCTACTTGGGCATGAACTGCATTGCTCACTTCGAAGATGGTTCGACCCAATCCGGAAATTTTGATATCACCAACACTGTGAAATTTCTCAACATCCGTGGAAAAGTCTGCCAAAAGCTAGAGTTCGGCTCTCAAGAAGAACCACCGACCGGCTCAATTTTCGACACGCTATTCAATGCATCATTGAAATAAGGATTGTTTCATGACTGAGCCATTGCTCGTAACGGGAAGCTACGTTGTTCAAAAAGCACACGAGCTTGAGAATTCGCCATTGGACATGGCGATTGCGGGTATGGAGGGGGCTGCCACAAGATTCTCTTTAGATGCCATATCAGATGCAAAAGTACGCAGTAACTACATGAGCAACATCAAGCGCATGTCAGTGGAAACCAAAGCCGAAGTCGCCGCAGGAAGGCTGAGTGCGCAAGAAGGAGCAGCATTTTGCCAGGAAATGCGAAATAGAATCCTGGTCGAGCATCGAAAATTCACCTCGGCACAAGGCGTGGCCTTCGCTGAACGGAAGAAACGATTGCCTCCGACGTTACAGGACACACTGGACAAGTACGCACTGAAAACGGCAAACGTCGAATACAACAAACTGACCCCAGAACAAAAGAGCAAAGTCTATTACGAGATTCTGGACTCAGCGGGCCGTGACAACGCACCGGTAAGCAAAGGAACTCAAAAATTAAGAATAATGGGAAAGGTCGGCCTATTGGTCACTGCGACTTTCGCCGTATATGAAATCATGAATGCAGACAACAAAGTCAAGGAAACGGCCCGGCAAGGCATTATTATCGGCGGGGGTGCTGCGGGCGGGGGATTGGCTGGCTTGGGCGTCTCTGCATTTTGCGGCCCTGGCGCCCTAGCTTGCGCTGTGGCAATCGTTCTGGCGGGAAGTATTGTGGGAGGAATTGCTGGCAGCGCAGTAGCCGACACCTTTGATGAAGAACTGGAGGAATTTTCCAAATGGGAAGTTCTATGACAAAGCAGCAAAGAGCGGATGTGCGCTGGGCGTTGTCGGATGCCTTTGTTGATAACGAAGTGGACTATGCTGCGATTGCACGAAGGACAAGAGAATTCGATCGAGATGAAGTGAAGCGCATACTCTTTGAGGAGGTTGCTCCGATTTGCCATTCCAATCTTGAAAGCACGCTTCCGACTATATGGCTTTGTTTCAACAGGCAGGAATTGGAAGATGACATTGAAAAAATGCTGGGAGCAAAAGAGAACAGCTGGTTCAAAAGAAAAGCCAACGCCTTATTGGTGACATGGCTGAAGAGCAGATACGAATACATCTGGACAGAAATAGAAAAGCAGTATCAAAACATAAGCTAATAACAAAGCGTCGCAACTGGAACGATTGCATCACCCTTTTTTTCTTGAGCTATACTCGTAAACAAACACACAACCAAGTAAAAACATAATTATCTTAAGGACTGATACATGAAGGGAAAAACCATCGCAACTTTTCTTGCATGCTTGCTGCTCGCCGGTTGTTCTGACCCAAAGCAAACCAAACTGCCTGCCGATATCAGTAAATGGTCAGAGGACAAAGGGCTAATGGAAGCTGTCGGCAAACTCGATGAAAACGATAGAAAACTGTTTGGTGGCTATGCTGCCCGGCAAGTGGTGGCCAGCACATTTGGCGGTAGCAAAGTTGTTGCAGACTCAACACTGGGTGATGCTCTGAAAACACAACAGGCCTGGATCGAAGCCAAAGCTGCTGAAGCGGAAAAACAAAAAGCCCTGGCCGAGCAAGTAAAACAGCAACAGCTTGTGGCACTGAAAGAAATGAACGGAACGCTTACAGCGTCCCTTCTCAAACTTAAACTGAATCCCGCCGACTATAAAAACAAGCAATACAGTGAATATTTTTCAATTGAAATTGCTCTACACAACAATACAACTGAGGCCCTATCTGGCGTAAAGGGAACAGTAGTACTCAGCGACATGTTCGGCGACCCTATAAAAAGAATTGGCCTCACCAACGACATCCAAATCGACCCAGGTCAAACGTACATCTATAGTGGGACAATGGATTACAACCAATTTCAGGCTGCTGATAAGAAGCTGGCTGTTTCCGATACTGAGAAAATGAAATTTGAATGGATACCTGACACTTATATTTTCACCAGTGGAAAAAAGCAAACCATACCAAACTGACACTAACAGAAAAAAGGGGGCAGATTAACAGCAAGTTAAAAACTCATAACAAGATTAATCACCCCCGTTATTGCTCCTTGTTCAAGCCGACCAATATAACTTAACAAACACAGGCTAGAAATATAAATGTTAAACACCGGAATATTCATATTCTCCTTTTTTGCCTATGGCTTAATAACCTATCTTTTCAAGCTAGCTATTTATAAATATTCAGAATTTAAAAAACCACCTCTCCCAGCCTGGAAAGAGGGACAAGAATTAGCACTAATCTTTAGTCCTGACTTGTGGTGGGCCTTCAGATTCAAAAATTGCATATACGACCCTGAGCCTGAAAAAATAAAAACACATTGCAAGAAATTCGTACAACGCAACAATGCATTCAACTTTTACTTTAGCTTTTCCTTCGGCTTACTAACACTAATTATTGGCAGCTCTTTTCCCATATCGTATTTCGGACAGCTACTACTATGTCTTTCGATTATCCGATTCATCTCTAGAAGCTACGAAATTACTTATGCCTTTACAAAAGATGCATTTCAAGATCCAGAAATAGCATCAGCTACAAACCTTAGCAGTAAAGAACGAATCAAGCTTGCGATGAAAAGCTATATCGAAATCTATTTTTACTCAGCACCGGCATATTTAATACTTACCAAAGGCTTCGACCCATGGGCCGCCATTAGCCTTTCACTCAACGTAGGGACTCTAACAAACGTAGGTCTTGCATTCTCTGACGTATGCAAAGGATTCGGAACAAACATTATATTTCTTCAAGTATTCACGACATTAAGTCTTGTAATTTTCAGCCTTGCGATGTATCTGACTCGCACTGAAAAAAATCAAAATTAAATCCCTTTTAGCTTTATAAAAATCATAAAAGCAGGACCCAAAAAATGGAGAAAACAGTTAGACCAATCCGCGACGATTACGTGGCATGATGCGAAAAAAAGACCGCGAAGCGAGCAATTTAAAAGGCCAAAACATGGTGACTGATTTATTTCCACATAGCCTTTAAAAGAAACAAACTCCCCCTTCTCCCTCTTTCTGAAAAGTTTTAATATAGAGTTATACATTGGGATGTTTTTTGGATGAAGAATAATGAGAACGACCAAGCACTTTGACTACATTGTTAATCGAATCGAATCAGCCAAAAAAAATGCGGACAGTTTAGCATCTGGAATCGGGCATCATGGAATAGCAGGAGAAATACGCGAAATTGCAGCGAAAGAGTGTATAGAACCATTTCTCACACAAAGCTATCAATGTGGAACGGGAAAAGTTATCGATTCACTTCAAAGCCTGAGCGATCAGCTTGACTTAATTGTCTACCATAGAAAAGTTGCCCCACCCATTTTGGTGGGTAGAGATCTTGGACTTTATCCGGTGGAATGTGTTCGTTATGTCTTTGAGATAAAGTCGACACTTAATGCGCGCGAGATAAAAGATGCAAATAAAAAATTTAGATCCGTAAGTAAACTTCTATCATTCCCTAAAACGGGGCAGGATAGCTCAGTCAAGGGTGGTCCTCTTCCGACAACGGTTCTACTGGCTTTTAGCACTGACATTACTAGCTCAGAGATAGAACGCTATAAAAAACATACCGCCGATGAACACCCACCCTGTACAGTCCTTTGCGTTTTAGGTAAAGGTTACTGGTTTTATGACGCAGCGACGAAAAGTTGGTACGGCCTCGAATCAAACAATAACTACCCTCCCTTCTTTGAATTCAGCATGTTTATTACGGGACTTATGAATACTCTATCAGGCGAGGAGACATCCATTAGGCCATTCAATCCCGGATCTTATATAAATGTGGACGACATCATCTTATCAGCACTAAAACCCTCTCAATAAAAGCCCGAGGCATATTTCTTGCTGCTTTAAATATGGGTCGACCTTGAAAAACGGCATACCAAAAAAAAAAAAACAAAAAAAAAAACGGATTTATTCCAAGCATGGATGCATCACATCGAAAATAAATCCGTTTCCTTTTTCCTCTTCGCTCATAAAACACTTACCCCCACACCAGGAACACACTTAATCTTTTCGATCAGCAGAATCTTGCACACACTTCTCAACGTAGAACTCATACCACCGAGTAGCACGAAATATTGCAAACACCGCACTGAATATTTGGACCATGGAATACATATATATAAAATAACCAACAAACCAGGCGATTCTATTCAAGACAAAAACCATGCTGTAATATATATCCGGCATACCATCTACTTGAAAAAAAGCCGACTTCACTGTTAAAGCAACTATTACAGCAACCGCTTGAGTTAGAATAAAATGAACAAAAGCAGAAACCAATGCCATGAAAGGAGAAACATCAGACTTCCCTTTTCCAGCAAGCATTTTGCTGAAGCCCGAATCCATCCCTAAAAAAACTGCGAGACCAGCCAGAGTAAAACCTAAAATAGTGGGAACACTGGCTATTACTACATCCCACCACCCCGAATGGTACCAAGCCCCGAAATTTATAACTGTTAGCGCTAACGCTACATATAAATAAGTAGAGCTGAAAAGTGCTGTGCAGCCACCATAAGCTGCCCAGTACTTCCCCCAAATAGACCTAACACCTATATAATCCGCCCTCAGCCTCTTCAACATGATTACCTAGTAATCTCGCGATGAATTTCAACCACCTTATCATAGAAAGCGTCAAACTCTGAAGTAAGATTTGGATTGTACTTCGCTGTTTCGTGCAAAGGCATATCTTTCGTCGACAGATATTTTTTCAACCCGTCATCACTTTTGCCTTCAACATATACAAATCCATTATCATTCGCCACGCTTGCCAGCGCCTTAACATATGGATCAGGGCGTAACCCCTCACTACTCGCCTCCATGAACTCAATTTTCTCTGTTCGAGCATTCACTCTGTTAAGCCTCTCAAGAATTTCTGCCTCTACGTCTTCTAGATCATCTGGATTTGGCCGATCGATCTCCATCTTCAAAATTGAGATGCGCTTCAGAGAAAAGAGTTCTTCAAGGCCATTAGGGTCGGGCTGAACCGTCACTTTTAACGAGCCAAATTTAGCAAATGCATCGCGAGAAAAAACGGTCTCAAAAAAACGTTTTACAAGACCTGGCGATAAACTTTGACGAGTCTTCGAACTTACAAAATAAAATCGATGGCCTTTAGGAAAAAACACGTACTGGAATTTTTTAAAATGCGGCTTCAGGTTATCCGGTATATTAATTTCCGCCACTTCATCCTCAGTAGCCTCGTCCATATTTTCTGTATTGAACCATGCATCAGTTGCATCCAGCTTCAGAAATTTATAAATATCACCACGCACACCCTTTATTGGATTTTTTGGATCGAGATATCTACAAGATCCTAGCAATACGGCATTATCGCCGTGAACCTGGGCTTCATACTTAAATCGTGCCATTTTCTGCAACATTGTTATATACATCTGCGGAGAATGTGGCTGCAAAACCAAATTAAGCGCGCCAATATGTATAGCAGAACTTCTAACCCTAGCCATAAATTACCTTTATTTGATACTAAAAAGTTGGGGAAGATTTATTTACCTCCTTCCAGAGAAAATTAATCCGCCCTCCCTCATCACCTCAGCTTGCTACTAAGCAACCAACCAACTTACTAAAACGACTCAACCGGCTTCTTAGCCTCAGCCAAAATCTTATTCGCTTCTAACCGCGGAAACGTAAACCGAATAATCATCCCCGAATCCGCGCCCTGCCCCGCCATCACCAATTCAGCGGACCGAATATTTTCCGGCGCAGCAGCCAACGCACTAACAGCATTGGTCTGCCCTTTAGCGTTCAACCCTTCAAGAAACGTATAAGTCAGATTCCCCGACGCCAGACCAACCTGTTCAAAATTCGAAATTTTCGTCGTCAGCTCTTCAGTGCTTCTCGACTTCCTCGCGGTATCGAACATATCCAGGATGGACTTCTCATCGCTCATGGAAACCAGCGTGAATGATTTGGAAAGCCCCGCGATGGCTTTCACGTACAGGTTCTGATCGAACGGGCTGATGAGTGAAACCATCATCAGCTTGTCACCGGAGAAGATCAGCGCGACGGTGAATTTCTCTTCCAGGAAATCCACATCGTCGATGCACCTCGCGGTTCCGCCGACGTCTTCGGAGCAGTCGTAGTAACCGGCAGCTTCGGTAAATTTTGCGAGTGGGGTTTGGTAGACGTAGTTCTTGAACAGCTTTTCTTCGGCGAAAGCCCCTTGAGCGGAGGCAAGCAGGGCGCCGGCGACGAGAACAGATGATGCGAGTTTTTTCAGCATGGGATCCCTTCCTCACTCTTATTGATAGCCTGATGCTATCAGTCCATTTCGTGGCTGTCTCGCTTAATCCCACACTTGATGAGGTTGTATTTCCGCCGGATATCACTGAGCCCGACCGGTCATTCCTGATAAACTCCCCCACCTCCCAGCCACACCGATTCCGTACCCCCAATGCCCCCAATCACCGCCACACCCGCCCCACTCTCCCGCCGTTTCTCCGTCGCGCCGATGATGGATCGAACTGACCCTTCTTTTACCTCCCGCAAATAAAGGCCCAAACGCCTCGCCGCCAACCCGCGTACCAGTTGCGTACCAGCTCTGTTCTTCTCCCTCCTTGTCCAATCCCCTCTGCCGACTGCGTTAGCAAATTTTAAGCAGCGGTTTTCGGCTCCAATCCTGGCACTGTCTATCGTCGGCTCAGGCATGTTTCGTGAGTGTTAAAACCGCGTGCACGAAAGGCCTGCGAATCGCCCCGTCTGTGCTTCACTCCGTTTTCAGGTTGACCCCTGGGAAAAAGGTAATTTTGGTAATTTTCTTTTTTTGAGTCATAAAAAGCCAATAAAATCATCAGCTTATATGGAATCAGCAAAGGTAATAATAGGGTAATAAGAAGGTTAGAAAATTACCCTTAATCGTAGTAATTTCACCCACCTACGAAACCCTTTAAAATCAGGCACTTGGTCAAATATTACCTCCAGCCTTACCAAACATTACCTTCAAAGGTAATACCTCAAAGCCTCGTTCTATAAGGGCTGCAGCCAATTTTCCGCACTGACTTACCAAAATTACCTTTTTCCCAGCCTCGAACTGAAATCTTCCCTCTCAGGCCCCTGCTATGCTTCCTTCTTCACGAATGGAGTCGAATGCATGGCCAGCGAATATTCACTATCCGTCGTCCTCGAAAAAATGTATGAGAATCAACTCGGCCTAGAAGCTGCGCTGATGGAATTGGTTCTGTTAGTCGAGCAGCAGGGATACGAAGCCATTGGGGAGAACGCCCGCGTCGCACTTGAGCGGATTGGGGAAAATGCTGGGTTTATCAAGCAGGGCTTAGCTCGCCTAACGGCTATGGAAAAGGATTAGAAATGCGCTAGGTTCTGTTGCCGAGCGCCGCGGACTCCATGGTGCGTACGATCATGGCCGCATTGGCTGCGACAAATCTTGGTGACAGGCAAATGGTTCAAGGATAATATCAAAACACCACTACTATTCTGGTCATGGACGAAATGATTGAAAGTATCCAGTTAAAAAACTTTAAATCTTTATGTAACGAAAGTGCCATCTCGCTTGAAAGACTTTCGATTTTTTGTGGATCAAACAGTAGCGGGAAGAGCTCTCTTATACAATCGCTACTGATGCTTAGCCAGACACTTTCATCGAGATACTCCACAAATTCAATTGTATTGAATGGCTATCTGGCTAGACTCGGATCATTTGATGATATAAAAACTTATCAATCATCTGATGACAAAATAGATTTCAACTTTTCACTGCGACTTGACAGCCCAAAGCCGTGGCATGACGGCATCAAAAAAATCGATGTCGCTTTATCCTTTGGCAAGAGAACGAAGGTAACAGGATCTGGATATATGGATGACGACCTGCATCCATCCTTATCCAAAATATACGTGAAAATCCATTCAAAAACCGATGCTGGATATTGCGTAGAACATCTACGAGTTAGTCCTGCATGGGAACCTGAGAACGCCCAAGAAGGCCATATAGAGTCCATTTTCAAAGTTGAAGATTTGAGCACCCCTGAAGAGGAGATAATTGGAAAAGAGTTTCCCGACTATAAGATTCTTGGGTGCACAAAAATAGGGTTTGTACCTTCAACTTTACTTCTTGATTTCGACTACACAAAGAAAATAAGCTCACAGATATTGGCGATGATGACTGGCTTGTGGAATAAAAGAGTCGTCGGTCGTGGGCGAGTGATAGACGAATCTGGGATTTTGATACCTGCTTCATTATTCCAAGAGATCAAAAAAAGAATTATAGAGGAGCGCAACGAAGTTTTGCTTGGCCTGCGTCTTCCACAAGAAGTTGAGGATGCACTCAAATTACAGGCTATACGGAAGAAGCTTTCTATTGAGCAGATTAAAGAAGAACTGCTCAGTGCTACGTTTAGCTTACGTGAGAGTGTTATTGAAGATATTTTTCTATCAAGACCTCTCACCCCCTTAGCTGAATGGCTGTCTTTCCTTCACACCTTAGACCCAAAGATGCGAAAAGCACTCATAGAGTTTGTTGATAAACATCGAGCAGACTTGCAGGAGATATGGTATCAAGGTGTAGAAAAGGAGCGCAAACAAGACAACTATGTTCTAAAACACTTCAACACTGTATCCCACATACTATCGTCCGACTTCCCTCGTTCAATTAAATACCTAGGCCCCCTCCGAAATGAACCGTTAGCGGTTTATCCATCAATTGGACAAATTGATCCTTACAATGTTGGATTAAAAGGGGAGTTCACAGCAGCGGTCCTTCATATAAACAAATACAGGACAGTTAACTACCCTTCTCCAGTGACAGGCGAAGATGGTGAGTTTACTGTCCAGGCTAGATCTGCAACGCTATTAGAAGCATGCCGTGACTGGCTCGCTTATCTCGGCGTGGTTAAAGAGGTATCCACGAAAGACAAAGGAAAACTCGGTTACGAGCTCCAAGTAAAAACAGGAGCTCACGAGAAGTGGCAAGATTTGACTCATGTAGGCGTCGGAGTTAGCCAAGTCCTGCCAATTGTATTGATTTGTCTGTTGTCCGATAAAGATGACGTTCTTATTTTCGAACAACCCGAACTACACCTACACCCGAAAGTTCAATCACGTCTGTGCGACTTCTTTATCGCCATGGGCAATTTTGGGCGGCAATGTTTAGTTGAAACTCACAGTGAATACTTGATCAATAGACTACGCCTACGAATTGTTCAAGGAGAACAAGAAAACCTGAAGGAAACCGCTCCGGTTTATTTTATCGAGAAAAAATCTGGAAAATCTGACTTTAAGCGTGTATCAATCAATAAATACGGTGTCATTTTAGATTGGCCGGAAGATTTTTTTGATCAGACCGATAGAGAGGTGGAAGCAATTCTGATCGAAGCATCTAAAAGAAAAAGACTGGAGAAGGCAGAGAAGGCAGAGAAGGCAGAGAAGGCAGAGAAGGCGATCAAAGAGGAAGGCAATAATGCAAGTAGTGATTAGTGCTGATTATTTGATGGCCTCGGCTTTCTGCGATATTGACGCCGTTCAATTCTATTTCGATGATCTTTTGAAAATCAGGAGAAGCGTTGAAGTAGATCACCTGATACTATTGGAGCAAGATGCGCTCGGCTCATTATCTGATCGAGGTATGTATCCCAGCGCTAAAATATTTAAGAGCAATCTTCCGCCCGAAGACGATCGGTCATTTGGCGAGAATGATATAGCGAGAATTGTAAATTACATCTTGTTAAATGCCACTCAGTTCTCAGGATTTGACGATGTCGTCGCGGAGTGGGAAGACGTAAAAGAGTTAGTACCATTCAATAAGGATCCTGCTCGAAATCAAGAGCTCCAATCTCTCCTCCTTCAAATTTCACTAATTGCTGAAATGCAGGTTAGGAAATATGGTGTTTTACATTTTTGCGACTCAGATCATCGAGAGTTAATCGACGTAGAAGGACGCGTCGTTGCTGTCGAACCTAGCATATTCAATGTACCCAAAGATTTAAAGCAAAATATCCCTCTATTTAAGGACTATCTTGATTATTTAACCGTATTAGACGCAACGGAAATTTTCTCCATGGCGAATGATGCGGATAGTATTAAATGGGCTATTTATGTGGGCGTTTTATTATTCCGAAAGGAATGCGGCTCAGGGTTAAGGTCTGTAAAACTAGAAGCAATTAAATTCGGCCCTGAATTCATCAAATCCTTAAAAGAACACAGTTGCTATCCCGGCCAAGAATTTAGCGGCGTTTGTTTTGATGTAATCGTTAGATTAATTGCCGGCCGACCAAAAAATGAGTTGAGCGAATTTAATACTTCTGAAAGCTCAAAAGTCCAAAGAACACGTGGATCCTTTGGTGCATGGAGAACTCATATAACTAAAGGAAACCCTGCTTTACGATTGATGTGTTGGATAGACAACTCCGGAAACATCGAACTAGCGAATGTCGGAAATAAGAAAGAGTGCGTGATATTATAAAAACTACGAAGTAACAACCTATATATAAAGCATTATTTTAAGCCGGATTTCGATCCGGCTTTTTTCTTTCTAATACGAAAACGAAACATAACTAAATACCCCCCCCACTAATCGAGCCACCCTTTTTTATCATGAATCTCTCATGGCCATATAGCTCCGTAAGCTTAGAGAATGCATCTTAAAAAACTCACTTGTGGTCGCTTGTGAGGCCTAGGGTTGAGAGTGAAAATTAAGCTAGACCGAAAGAAAAAGAGTGAAATGGTTCAGGTCGCCGCCGCCCCCTGTACGCAGTGCGGCACGCGCGTTACTGGCACCAATCAAAAAGAAATTCCAGGACGATCGAAAATAAAAAACTCAGCTCAATCTGTATTTTTTTCCAAGGCAACCAGCAAAACGGGCGGTGCAGTGTTACCTGGTTCACTTGCCAGCCACGATCGCGCTAAATGAAATCCTTTCTATGGATTGCAAACTCTTTCAAATTTTGAAATTTGTATCACTAGCCGCGCCTACGCTGCGGGCCGCAGCAAAAGCAATTTTACACATGCCATCACTTTTCAAAAATGAGTGATACATACCGCGTTGGCGGGAGGGGGATAAGTGCTTTTTCATCATGTTTTTTTCCGTGTGTCCGCTTTCGGCCAGAAGCGGACGTTCACAAGCGACCGCTACCGGCCAAAAGCTGCCGTTTATGTTCATGAGCGCGTTGCGTTGAAGCAGAATTCTGGGCGACCGATCAGTGAGCCGTTTACTCACGAAAATTAACGGTTTGCTGCCCTGAGTCATAGAGCCGAAAGCACGCCCTGATACAGCACAGGACCAGTCGGCTGTCCTGTTGGCGATCCACCCTCGGGTTCAAGACTGATGGCCAACGTGATTGACTCACCAATAAACGCTTTCTGCGCACCGCCCAACTTGATCTCCCCGTCTCCGCCTGGGGGAATCACCCCAAGCGAAACAGGCTTTCCATCTGAAGGAATAACCCACATTTCCAAGCTACGATTCTTTTCTATCTTCACCAAAGCCAGCGTTTTGATTTTTAGATAATTCTCGTGCGCTTCAATGCTCATCCACGACTGTGCGTCGGCACTACGCAACGTTGCACTGTAGCGAACTTCGTCACGGTTATAGATAACGCTCAGCGTTACCGCTGCTACCAGTGAACATGTTGCAATCGTCACCCAGAGCCAGCTCCAGAATGGTCGCTTTACAGGCAACTGCATTGTTTGCGGATCTATACGCGCCGTAATTCCGCGCCATACACGATCCGGTACAGGTGATTCAGGCAGAGACTGGGTAAGGCTCGCAAGGCTTTCCCGCCATTGCGAAAGTTCTGCGCGAAGTTCCGAGTCCTCCAGTAAAAGCTGCTCAAAGCGCCGGCGTGCGGCTGGTGGCATCAACCCAATGGCATAATCTGCGGCAAGTGCGCGACGAAGACTTGGAGTTTGGTAGTTCATGACTCAAGGCACCTGCGCAAACGCTCCATCCCTCGGCGGATCCAAGACTTTACCGACCCGAGCGGTGCCGACAGGTGCTCCGCCAGTTCTGAACAGGAAAGCCCTTCAAAATAAGCAATGGTGATTGACTGACGTTGCATCCCTTCGAGCTCATCTAGGCACCGATTCAATGAAGTGGTCTCACGGGAGCTGTTCAACTGTTCATGTACCGAGGGGCTGTCGTCTACCAGCATCTGCGCGTCGAGGTCACTCAGGGGACGTTCGCGACGCTTTCGCAATTGGTCGATGGCCTGATTTCGCGTGATATTGATCATCCAGGTCATCGGCGCCGACAGTTGCGATTGGTAGCGTGAAGCATTGTTCCAGATACGCACAAAACTTTCCTGTAGCACCTCCTCAGCCAGATCTGGGCGCCCCATGAACCGCAGCGCCACGCCATGCAGACGCGGACTCACGCTACGATACAGCGCTTCAAAAGCGCGTCGGTCACCCAAGGAACACTGGGCTAGAAGGTGTTTGAGTTGGTCAGTGTCGGCGATGGGAATAGCCTTTCTCCAAACGAATGGATCGTGAGGTTCTACAAGTCGATTGCAGCCAGAGGTTAGCCCACAGCGCGCGGTTGTTCCATTCACGGGTGGGCTCCTCGGAGGACTCGCCGGTCATGCTGAAATCGACCGGCGACGCCGGTCAACTTTTCGGCATCAGGACTTTGTCGATGACCTGTATCACACCGTTCGACTGGTATACGTCATAAGTACTGATGTCGGCGACGTCGCCCTTCTCATCTTTGATGGTGATGTTGTGCGGACCATTCATCATTGCCCACAGTTTTCCGCCCGAGACGGTGGTCAGTTCGGTCTTGCCACCTCCGGCCTTGATCTTTTCGGCAAGAGTGGCCATGTCCAGTTTGCCGCTCACGACGTGGTAAGTAAGGATCTTGGTGAGGGTTGCCTTGTTTTCCGGTTTTAGCAACGTATCGACGGTTCCTGCGGGCAGAGCAGTAAAGGCCGAATTGACTGGTGCAAACACAGTAAAGGGTCCTTTTCCCTTGAGGGTGTCGACAAGACCGGCAGCTTTCACAGCGGCGACCAGGGTGGTGTGATCGGCCGAGTTCACTGCGTTGTCGACGATGTCCTTGTTCGGCAACATGCTTTGACCGCCGACCATGACGCTGTCGTGACTCATCGATGCAGCATGCGCAGCGTTGAACACTAATCCGCTACCTGCCACCAAGGTCAGAAGGCCCGCAATCAATTGCGTTTTGATCGAAATGCGTTTCATCGTGATGATCCTTTGTGAGGAAGATCGGCCAGGAGATTCTGTCCGTGCTTGGTATACGCGGCGGCGTTCGGATTGGATGCAGTAACGCTCTTTTTTTCGCAGAAATTGCGAGTGAGTGATCCAGTGACCACCACTCGTTAGGCAAGGTGGCTATAACCCCGGCTGAATGCTCGGCCTTGTGGAAAGACGCTTTCGGCCGAAAGCGTCCATACGCGAGCAGCTACTATCGGATCGATGCGGACATCGACAAGAGACCGCTGTTGGCCGGATAGCGACGGTCTGGCCCAGACCGTCGCAGTGTTGGTTAAACCTCTGTCTGCTCTGCCATTTCCAAAGCATCATCGACCTCGATGCCCAAGTACCTGACAGTGCTTTCGAGTTTCGTATGACCAAGCAGGAGTTGGACAGCTCTCAGATTCTTCGTCCTGCGATAGATCAACGATGCCTTTGTCCGCCGTAGCGTGTGAGTACCGTACATGGTTGGGTCAAGGCCAATAGCGGTCACCCACGCTTTGACTATTCGGGCGTACTGCCTGGTGGAAAGATGGTCTGAGTCGTGCAATCGGCTCTGAAACAAAAAGTCCTCGCTTCGAAGACGCGCCCGATGCATCCAAGCTTCCAATACCGTTCGAGTTTGCTCAGTGATTTCAAATTGCACTGGATGCTGAGTTTTCTGCTGCATCACGATGGCCCGTGAGGACACATACTCCCCATGGGCGATGTCTCGGACTCGCAGCTTGGTTAAGTCACAGGCACGCAGTTTGCTATCGATGGCCAAGTTGAAAAGCGCCAAATCACGTGTCTTCTCTGCGAGTTGGAGTCTGATCCGGATGGCCCAGATATCTCTGACTCGGAGCAGGGCTTTCTGCCCGACAAGCTTTCCCTTGTTCCAAGGCTGATGGCGGGATCTAGTAGCGGTATTCATGGCGTGTCCTCCATGTTGATGGAGGACAAGGATGGATCAGTCAGAACGAGCGGTGGTCGCAGTTCGGCCAGCAGCGGTCGGTCATATCCGGCTGCTTCCGGCCA
>NZ_JBQEQA010000026.1:0-96333 GCF_052045815.1 Pseudomonas sp. 22085 | reverse complement strand
TCGGGATGCGACGGGCAAGACCAGCTATTCGAATCCGTTGGAGTTTGTCGTAGGGACGGCGGCGGATGACAAGCCGCAAATCACCTCGGCCAAGGGCTTTCAAAGCAATGAGGAAATCCGCGAAGGTGAAACCACCGTCGAAACCAGCGCGACGTTCGAAGGCAGCGCCGCCAAGGGGCAGAGGGTCGAGGTGTTTGATGGCACGACACCCAAAGGCCAGTCCACTGCCGATCTAGTGACCGGCATCTGGACGCTGACGATTACCGACATGTCCCTGACAGGACACAGTTTCTCGGCCAAAGCCTTGTACGGCTCCGGACAATCGTCGACACCGCGGACCTTCAATGTGACGGCGGTTATTGATCCGACCATTACCCGTGTGAACGAAAACACCGCCACCGGTGCGGCCGTTGCGATCGGAGGATCGACCATCGCGCCCACGTTGGTGATCAGCGGCAAGCTGAGCCTTGGCCAGCAGGGTGAGTTGTGGGATGGCAGCGGTGCGAGTGCGAAGTCGTTGGGCAAGGTGACGGCCAACGCGGCGGGCGACTATTCGATCACCATCACGGTCGCGCAGGGCGCCCATCGGTTCTACATTAAGTCGCTGTATCACCCCGGGACTGTTTATTCCAATGTCTGGACCCTGACGGTGGTGGCCAACGTCAACGCAACCATCACCAAGGTGAACGAAAACACCGCCACCGGTGCGCTCATTCCGAACGGAGGCTTGACCAAGGCGAACACACTCGTGATCAGCGGTCCGGCGGTTGCGGGTCAACCGGTCGAGGTGCGCAATCAGAATACTTTGCTTGCCACGGTCCCGGCGAGTGCTCAAGGTGTGTTCTCGTACACCCACGTGGATGCGACGTTGGGCGCACGCAGTTACACGGTCAAGGGGCAGGGTGGAGCGTCGCCGGTATCGCCTGCGTGGGGATTGAGTGTAGTTAAAAAGGCAGCATTCCTTGAAGTACGTCGAGGTGATCGTAACCCCAACGGTCAGTTGTTAAGTTCAGGTGCCAGCGTCCCGTTACTCAGCATGGTTACTTTCTATTTGAAGGACGTTCCTACTAGTCATACTTTCCATCGGATATGGATTTCATGGTTTCCCGATGGTAGTAATATTTCTGTGATTCGGGGCCCCTTGGGAAGCCCTCCGGCTGGTACTCACGATTATGGTGCGCCGAGCAAAGGCGCCCCTATGTACTATTGGGCCGATACCTCGGACAAAGCGCATGACTTTGACCCGGCTCCAGCATTTGTTTACGGTGGGGAGTTTGTTCTTCGTTGGGTTTAACCTCGGAGGGAAAAGGAGGGAAAAGGGGACGCATTTATTTACCTGCGACAGATTCATGGCCAGGGATCTTACCGATTACCCTCACGGCCCGCAGCGATGCGGGCGGTTTTGTTTTCATCCCCGATACTGCCCCGGCGTAGCCGCCAGATGCTGCTTGAACGCCCGCTGAAAATGCGCCTGGTCAGCAAACCCCGCTTCCAGCGCCACATCCGCAATCAACTGCCCGCGCCGTAAACGCTCGCGGGCAAACTGAATTCGCTGATTGACCAAAAACGCATGGGGCGTCATGCCGAAGTGCTGTTTGAAGGCGCGGATCAGGTAGGACGGTGACAGTTCGGCAGCGGCGCAGATGTCGTCGAGGCTGAGCAGGTCGGTGCAGTGCTGGCGGATGAAGTCGGCGGCGCGCTCGAGTTTGAAATTCGGTTCGCGGATGGATTGTTCGATGGGGTTCAGGCGCAGTTGCAGCTCGCTGAAAAACTCCACGGCGGCGCTCTGTTTGCGCAGCACGTTTTGCTGATCATCGACCAACACGCCGTACAACGCATTCAAATCGCGAAACAGGTGGGCGTCATTCAAATGGGTATCGGCAAACCGCCGAAACTCAAGCTCCGCGCTGAACCCCAGCTGATGCTGCAGATCCGTCAGCCACGGCGTTTCCACATACAACATCAGATACGACCACGGCTGATCATCGATCGGGTTGCACGCGTGCACGTCCCCCGGATTCATCAGCACCACGGTGCCGGCCGCCACTTCGAACGACGATTGCTCATGCACATAGGTGCTGCGCCCGGCGGTGATGGCACCGATGGAAAAGTGCGCGTGGGAGTGCCGTGAATAGCAGACCTCACGCCCATCGGCGATGGCCCGCGCTTCGATGAAGGGCAGGGCGTCGTCGCGCCAGAAGCGCGGGGCTTGTTCGGGGTTCTTGGCGGCAGCGTGTTTCATCGTTGGAGTTCTCGGCAGGCCAGTGCCCGAGTGTATTAGCTCTGGCCGGCGAAGGCTCGCTCCAGTTCGGCGATGTCGAGTTTTTTCATCCCGAACATGGCCTGCATTGCCCGTTGGACTTTGGTCTGGTCGGGGTCGGTCATCATGTGCATGAACGCCACCGGCACGATCTGCCACGAAACGCCGAACTGGTCCTTGAGCCAGCCGCATTGTTGCGCTTGCGCCGGCCCGCCGGCGCTGAGGTTGCCCCAGAAATGGTCGACTTCTTCCTGGTTCTGGCAATTGACCTGAAACGAAATCGCCTCATTGAACTTGAACACCGGCCCGCCATTGAGCCCGGTGAAGGTGTGGCCGTCGAGTTCGAAACTGACAGTCATCACCGAGCCTTCCGGGCGGCCGTGAAATTCCTGGCCGACCTTGCTGTAGTGGGTGAGGGCGGTGATTTTCGAGTGGTCGAAGATCGAGCAGTAGAATTTCGCCGCCGCTTCCGCCTGATCGTCGAACCACAGGCACGGAGTCAGCTTTTGAAAGCGTTGCATGGCAGTCATCCTCGGCAGGTTGGACACGCTGGATTAAAAGCGTAGTCAGTCTGTGGTCAGCTGGCAGCGCCATGGGTCGAGTGGTTGGCTGTCGTTAGGGTGGAATGTAGTCGTATTGACTTTAATCGGTGTCAAAAAGACTCTTCTATGCTTGTGTCAAAAAGACTCGTATTTTCGCAACTAACTGATTTTGCTGGGCTGAAAATCTGGCACGCAAGTTGAGTTGCCTTACGTACAAACTGATCCGCTCAGGAGTACGAAACATGTTCACTTTCTTCGAGAGTCCGCTGAACGTTCTGCACCTGTCGAGCAAAGTGCTCGTCGCCGGTCTGGTCATGTTGCTGGCCGGGATCTACGGCGCTTATCTGTATCAGGGCCACATGCCGATTGCGTTGCTGGTGGGGATGCACGCCATGACCATCGTCGGCCCGACGCTGATCAAGATTGGCTATGTGATGCGCCTGCTGTCGCAGTATCGGTTGGGCCAGTCACCCGCACTGGCGGTGGCCTGAGATGCGCAGACTTGCTGCGGCACCGCTGTTCAGCCTGGGCTTTCGGCCGCTGTTTCTGGCCGGTGCCGGATTCGCCGCGCTGGCGATTCTGATCTGGGGCCTGTGGCTTTACGGCCACTGGTTCGATCTGCAACCGGCGGGCGGCATGCTGGCCTGGCATCGGCATGAAATGCCGTTTGGTTTTGCGGCGGCGATTGTTGCCGGATTCCTGTTGACGGCGGTGCCCAACTGGACCGGGATTCCCGGCGTGCGCGGCGGGGCGTTGATTGCGTTGGTGTCGGTCTGGGTGGTCGGTCGATTGGCGTGGTGGCTGCCGTTGCCGACCGGGCTGATTCTTGCACTGCAATGGGGGTTTCTGCCGCTGCTGGCGGTGATGCTGGCGCGGGATCTGGTCGCCGCGCGCAAACCCGACAATTACCCGATTGTGCTGGTGCTCGCGCTGATGGCGGGTTGTCAGGCGCTGACCTTGATTGGCTTGTTCAACGATGACGCCGGTTTGCAGCGCCAAGGCGTGCTGGGCGCGTTGTGGCTGGTGGCGGCGCTGATGACCGTGATCGGTGGGCGGGTGATTCCGTTCTTTATCCAGCGCGGCTTGAACCGTCCGCCGGCACCGGCCGCCAATCCACTGCCAACCCGCTTGCTGTTGATCGGCAGTCTGCTGACCGCTGTCACTTTTGCGGCAGGCCTCAATGATTCGCCACGGTGGTGGCTGGCGGGGCTGTTCATGCTGACCGGCAGTTTGCAGTTGATGCGGCTGATCCGCTGGCATGATCGCGGGATGTGGCGGATGCCGCTGCTCTGGTCGCTGTACCTGGCTTACGGTTGGATGGTGCTGGCGATTTGGGCCATGGCACTGTGGCATCTGGGCTTGATCGGCCAGCAAAGCCTTGCGACCCATGCATTGGCGGTCGGCGGGGTGGGCGGGTTGATTCTGGCGATGATCGCGCGGGTCAGCCTTGGGCATACCGGCCGGTTGTTGCAGCCCTCGAAAGGCATGGCGCTGGGTTTTGCGCTGGTGCTGTTCGCGGCGGGTTGCCGGGTGTTGCTGGTGCCGTTTTCCAGTCTGGGGCTGGGGCTGTCCGTGGTGCTCTGGTGCGCGGGGTTCACGCTATTTTTGCGGCATTACACCGGGATTCTGCTCAAGCCGAGGCTCTAGCGTTTTACCCGCGACGCTCGGCAATCATCAACAACGATTGCGGCACCGGGCTTTGCGGATGCTGCGGCTCGCGCAGACTGATCAACTGAAGCCCGGCCATGTCCAGCGCATTCAGCCAGCTGGACAAGGTGCGGAAATACCACGGCATCGGCTGCCACTCGCCCTGGAACCCGTCGAAGGTTTCTTCCCGCCAGCCGTCCTGATAATCACCGGCGGCCACCGACCACGGATGCAGCGTCTGGATCACCAGCGCACCGCCGGGCACGAGCAGCGCATTCATCGCCGCGAGCAGCGGGATGATGTCCTGATGCAGCAAGGAAAAATTCGCGCAGATCAGGTCGTAATCACGGCCGATATCAACCTTCGCCTCAACCAGATCCTCATAACTGGCGACATGCGCGGGCGATGAGCCGGCCACTCGCGCGGCCTCGACCAGCGTCGCATCACCGTCTACGCCGACCGCCTCGAATCCTCGCTCGGCCAGCGCCCGCAGCAGCCAGCCTTCGCCGCACCCCAGATCGAGCACACGCTTGGGCTGGCGCCCCATCACCGCCAGCAAAATGGCCTGATCGGTCACCTGCCGGCGGCTCTCGATGGCGCCGCTGCGTACAGCTTCGGTCCAGGCCCGGGCGTTGTGGTGCCAGCTCTGCAGCAGGGTGGATTCAGGCGAGGACATGACGGACTCCGTGATCGCGGGATGCAGGCAAGGATAGGTCAGGTGTAGTCGGCCAGTTGAATCCGGTTGCGACCGCCGCGCTTGGATTCGTAGAGCGCGCTGTCACCCTGTTCGATCAACGCTGCGAGGCTGGCCGGCGGCTGATCGAACACCTTGGCGCCGATGCTCAGGGTGACCGCTTGCGGGGTGGTGTAGGTCTGGGAAGTCATCTGTTGGAACTGCTCACGCAGCGCACTGCCCAGATCCATGATCTGGGCGTGGGACGCATCGCCCAGCAGCATCACGAATTCGTCACCGCCCAGCCGTGCCGCCAGCGCGCCATTGGGCAGCACTGCGCGGATCATTTCGCTGAGGGCGATGAGCAACCGGTCGCCGGCGGTGTGGCCGTACAGGTCGTTGATCAGTTTGAAGTTGTCGATGTCGATCAACAGCAGCGCGCCGGGGCGGGCGCTGGAGACTTCGTCGAGCAGGCGCGGTGCGCGGACTTCCAGGGCGCGGCGGTTGTACAGCGCAGTCAGCGGATCCCGGGCGGCCAGTTCGGCAATCTGCTTTTCCCGGCGGTAGCGCTCGGTGCCGGTCATCGACAGCGCGATCAGCATGATCGCCATCGCGCCTTCAACCAGGGAAATCTGAATGATTTCGCCACGCAGCGACGCCAGATCGATCAACGTGCCGGGAATCACCGCGATGATCGCCTTGATGAAATAGAACGCGCCGTGGATCAGCAGCACATAACGCAGTTGCACCGCGCCGACGCTCAACGATTTGCCGTGCGGGCGCAGCAACAGGCTGGCCCGCAGCATCAACGCGGCCACCAGCAGCGAGTTGGCCATAAGCATGATCTTCGACCACGACGGATCTTCCGGTAGCAGCAGCAACGCCAGCCAGAGCAGGAACATCAAGTACCAGGCCCGCGACAAGCGCTGCTGGGTAAACCGCGCGACCCCCAGCAGAAACAGCCAGTGCGCGACCACCAGCAGGCCATTGGCGAACCAGATGCCGATCAGCGGATAACCATTGGCGCGCAACAGGGCCAGGCTCGAGCCGACGGTGATGGTGGCGAAACCGGCGCTCCAGAACAGCAGGGAGGATTCGCGGATGCTGCGCCATTCGACCGCCAGATACAGGGCGGCCGCCGCGGCCAGGGCGGTGGAAATGGTGAGCATCGTGAGAGGATCGAGCGCCATGAAAGAACGGGTCTGCCTGAGTAGTATTAATGGGCCACGATTGTAAGCGTTCCCCCTTTGGGCTGCTATTTTCACTCACCGGATATTCCATTTTCAGACGAGGTGTCCCATGGATCGATTGACCGGCGGTTGCCTGTGCGGCGAAGTGCGCATCGAGGCGTCAGGGCGCCCCTACAGGGTTGGCGTTTGTCACTGTCTGGATTGCCGCAAACACCAGGGCGCGCTGTTTGCCGCGTCGGCGATCTTTCCCGAGGATGCGGTGACGATCAGCGGCGAAACCCATGACTATGCCGGGCGACATTTCTGCCCGCGCTGTGGCTCGTCGGTGTTCGGCCGCAGTGGCGATGAAGTCGAGGTCAATCTCGGTGCGCTGGATGCACCGGATCAATTCCAGCCCACGTACGAGCTGTGGACGCTGCGTCGCGAGTCGTGGCTACCGGCCTTTCCATTGGCCAGACACTACGTGCGCGATCGCGAGAGAACGGGGCGAACCGAAGAATAGCCGGGGGCAGACAGGGCGCCTGACCCCGGCCACTATCAGCCGCGAATGAACGCCAGCAGATCCGCGTTGATTGTCGGCGCCTCGGTGGTCGGCATCCCGTGGGGGAAGCCCGGGTAGATCTTCAGTGTGCTGTTTTTCAGCAGTTGCGCTGACAGTACACCGGCGTTTTCATAGGGCACGATCTGGTCATCGTCGCCGTGCATCACCAGCACCGGGATCGAGATGCTTTTGAGGTCAGCGGTGAAGTCGGTCTGGGAGAAGGCAACGATCCCGTCATAGTGCGCCTTGGCGCTGCCGATCATGCCTTGGCGCCACCAGTTCGCAATGATCCCTTCCGATGGCTTGGCGCCGGGGCGGTTGTAGCCGTAGAACGGCCCACTGGGCACGTCGCGATAGAACTGCGCACGATTGGCT
Organism: Pseudomonas sp. 22085; assembly: GCF_052045815.1. Taxonomy (NCBI): domain Bacteria; kingdom Pseudomonadati; phylum Pseudomonadota; class Gammaproteobacteria; order Pseudomonadales; family Pseudomonadaceae; genus Pseudomonas; species Pseudomonas sp. 22085. The sequence continues at coordinate 89,105 of NZ_JBQEQA010000026.1, read as the reverse complement.
GCCAGTTGCGCCTGAAGATCGTCGAACACTGATTTGGGCAGGCCGCCGGGACTGCTCTCGGTTTTCACCATCAGCGGTGGCACGGCGCTGATGATCGCGGCTTTCGACACCCGATCCTCGCCATGCCGGGCGATGTAATGAATCACCTCGCCGCCACCGGTGGAGTGGCCGACATGCACGGCTTTCTGCGTCCCCAGATGGTTGACCACCGCCGCCACGTCGTCGGCGTAGTGATCCATGTCGTGGCCGTCCCAGACCTGGCTCGAACGCCCGTGACCCCGTCGATCATGGGCCACGACCCGGAACCCCTGCGCCAGGAAGAACAGCATTTGCGCATCCCAGTCGTCCGCGCTCAGCGGCCAGCCGTGGTGGAAGTGAATGACCGGGGCGTCCTTGGGGCCCCAGTCCTTGTAGAAGATTTCGACGCCGTCTTTCGTTGTGACAAATCCCATGTTCGCGACTCCTGGAAAGTGTGAAAGGGCAGTTCTTACGGTGACAAGCGGTATCAACTGTAGGAGCAAAAACGACACCCTGATCGATGATTTTCCGAACGGTGCCGGATGACCGGTGGTCGCGGCGGCTGGTCGTCGGGTCAAAATGCGCTTAGCTGAAAGGGATAAGCCGAGGCGCGCACCGCCAACGATGGCCGTAGCAGCGCCCTTCAGAACACCGTGAGTCTGAGGAAGTCCCCGATGCTGACCTTGAACATCAATGGCAAGGATCAGGAGCTCGATGTCCCCGCGGACATGCCGTTGCTCTGGGTCCTGCGCGATGTCGCGCACCTGACCGGTACCAAATTCGGCTGCGGCATGGCCCAGTGCGGTGCCTGCACCGTGCACGTCGATGGCGCACCGCTGCGCTCCTGCATCACCCCGGCCACGGCCGTCGCCCATGGCCAGAAAATCCTCACCATCGAAGGCCTGTCCAGCGACGGTTCGCACCCGGTGCAGCAGGCCTGGGCCGAACTGGACGTGGTGCAATGCGGCTACTGCCAGTCCGGGCAGATCATGTCCGCCGCCGCGTTGCTGGCGAAAATCCCCAAACCCACCGACAGCGATATCGATCAGGCGCTCTCCGGCAACATCTGCCGCTGCGGCACGTATCCAAGAATCCGCGCGGCGGTCAAACGCGCCGCCGACATCGGCTGAGCGAGGGGAGGTGAGTGATGAACAGTCCTGTATCCCGTCGCGGATTTCTCAAGGGCAGTGCGGTGTTGGGCGGTGGTCTGGTGGTGGCGTTCGTGGTGCCCGGCGGCAACCGCTTTGCCATGGCGGCCGAGAATGAAGGCAAGGTGTTTGCGCCGAACGCGTTCCTGCGGATTGCAGCGGACAACAGCGTCACCGTGCTGCTCGGCCATTCGGAAATGGGCCAGGGCATCTGGACCGGCCTGACCATGTTGATCGCCGAAGAGCTGGACGCCGACTGGTCGAAGATCCGCGTCGAGCATTCCCCGGCTTCGGCCGCCGATTACGGCATGCCGGCGTTTGGCGGGATGCAGATTACGGGCGGCTCCACTTCAACCTGGATGGAGTTCGACCGCTACCGACTCGCCGGCGCCACGGCGCGGCAGATGCTGATCGAAGCGGCGGCCAAGCGTTTCAACGTGGCACCGTCGACGATTCGCACTGAATCCGGCGTGGTGATTGCCGGAGACAACCGCGCCACCTATGGCGAACTGGCGGACGCCGCCGGGCAACTGCCAGTGCCGGATCCGAAGTCGATTACCTTCAAGGAAGCCAAGGACTGGAAAGTCATCGGCAAACCCACCAAACGCCTCGACACCCCGGAAAAAATCACCGGTCGCGCCAAGTTCGGCATGGACGTGCAGTTCGATGGACTGATGACCGCGATGGTGGCGCGGGCGCCGGCGTTCGGCGCCACGGTGAAATCCTTCGAAGGCGCAGAAGCCCTGGCGATTCCCGGCGTGCACAAAGTGGTGCAGGTGCCGACCGGTGTGGCGGTGGTCGCCGAGCATTACTGGGCGGCGAAACTCGGTCGTGATGCGCTGAAGGTCGATTGGGACCTGGGGCCGAACGCTGATTTGAGCAGTGAAAAGCTGTTGGCGAGTTTCCGCAAACTGGCGGCCACGCCGGGCACCTCGGCGGCGCAGGCCGGCGATGCCAAGGGCAACTTCGGCAAGGCAGCGAAGAAAATCGATGTTGAATACAGCGTGCCGTACCTGGCCCACGCGCCGATGGAGCCGCTCAACTGCACGGTGAAGATCAGCGCCGACAAGTGCGAGATCTGGACCGGCACCCAGTTCCAGACCCTGGATCAGATGGTCGCCGGCAAAATCACCGGGCTCAAACCGGAGCAGGTCGAGATTCACACCGAATTCCTCGGTGGTGGTTTCGGCCGGCGGGCCAACCCGACCTCGGATTTTGTCGCCGAAGCGGTGCAAGTGGCCAAGGCTGCGGCGATGCCGGTGAAAACCGTGTGGTCGCGTGAAGACGATATTCGCGGTGGTTACTACCGCTCGATGTTCCTGCATCAGGCGAAGATCGGCCTCGGCCCCGACGGCTTGCCGCTGGCCTGGCAGCATGTGCTGGTCGGGCAATCGATCATGGCCGGCACCATGCTCGAGAAAACCATGGTCAAGAACGGCGTCGACCAGACCTCGGTCGAGGGCGTTTCGGACAGCCCGTACATCAAGGGCCTGGCCCATCATCAGGTCGATCTGCATTCGCCGACCACCGGGATCAACGTGTTGTGGCTACGCTCGGTGGGCCATAGCCACACCGCGTTTGTCATGGAGTCGCTGATCGATGAAATGGCCACGGCGGCGGGCAAGGATCCGGTGGAGTACCGACGAACGCTGCTCAAGGATCATGCCCGGCATCTCGGCGTGTTGAACCTGGCGGTGGAGAAGGCTAACTGGAAAGCCCCGCTGCCGGACGGCCATGCGCTGGGCGTAGCCGTGCACGAGTCGTTCGGCAGTTACGTGGCGCAGGTGGCCGAGGTGTCCCAGGACAATCTGGCGATCCGCGTGCATCGCGTGGTGTGCGCGGTGGACTGCGGGATTGCGGTCAACCCGCAGAGCATCGCGGCGCAGATGGAGTCGTGCATCACCTTCGGCCTGGGCATGGCGCTGCACAGCAAACTGACCCTCAAGGACGGCCATGTCGTGCAGTCCAACTATCACGACTATCAGGTGTTGCGGCTCAATGAAATGCCGCTGGTCGAGGTGCACATCGTGCCCAGCAGCGAGAAACCCGGCGGCATCGGCGAGGCCGGTGTGCCGCCCACGGCGCCGGCGGTGGCGAACGCAGTGTTCGCCCTGACCGGGCAACGCCTGCGGGAACTGCCGCTGCAACTGTCGGGGGTGTGAGATGAAACGACATCTGTTGTTGGGCACGGTGATTCTGCTTGGACTGGGCGGTTACGCGTCGGATCTGTTCGCTGACGATCAGGAAGCCTTGAAAGCTTTCGGCACGGTGCAGAAAGTCTTCCAGAGCCCGCGCTGCCAGAACTGCCACATTCCCGGCGATTCGCCGTTGCAGTTCGACGCCGGCATCCCCCACGCGATGAACGTGGTACGCGGCATGGACGGCAAGGGCGCCGCCGGTTTGCCCTGCGCCACCTGTCACGCCGAAAGCAATCCGCCGGCCAGTTACGGCCCCCATGCGCCACCGGGGGCGCCGCACTGGAGCCTGCCGCCGGCCGCCCACAAAATGGCCTGGATCGGTCTGCCGCCGGATCGCTTGTGCACGATGATCAAGGACCGCGCCAGCAACGGCGACCGGGATTTCGCCGCGCTGATCAAACACGTCAGCGAAGACAAACTGGTGCTCTGGGGCTGGAATCCCGGGGCAGGGCGCGCGCCGGTGCCGGTGCCGCACGATATCTTCGTGACCCAGTTCAAACTGTGGGCCGATGCGGGCGGGCCGTGTCCGGTGGCCGGCGGATGAGAGGTTGAGTCATCGCTGATTCGGGCTAAGCTCAAAGGCATCGACGACAAAGGAGTGTGTGATGCTGGTACCCGGCAAACCTGCCAATGAAGCTGTCCGAGTTCAAGTGCTGCATGATTTGAAGCTGCTCGACACCGCACCGGAGGAGCGCTTCGACCGGCTGACGCGACTGGCCAAGCGTCTGTTCAACGTGCCGATCGCACTGGTCACGCTGGTGGATAAGGAGCGGCAATGGTTCAAGTCCTGCGTAGGTCTGGACACGACCGAAACGCCACGCTCTGTTTCATTCTGTGCCCATGCGATTCTCAGGGACGAGCTTATGCTGGTACCTGACGCCCGAGAGGACGAGCGTTTCCACGACAACCCTTTGGTTACCGGGGAACCGCACATCCGGTTCTACGCCGGTTATCCGCTGACCGTACCCAGCGGCAACAAGATGGGCACCTTGTGTCTGATCGACACCAAACCCCGCGATCTCGACGAAGAGGAGCGCGCCCTGCTGCGCGATCTGGCGGGCATGGCCGAGCAGGAACTGATGGCCGTGCAGATGGCGAGCATGGACGAGCTGACGCTGCTGTCCAACCGTCGCGGTTTCAAGATGCTCGCCCAGCATGCGCTCGATGCCTGCGCACGCCTGGAAAAACCGGCGACGCTGCTGTTTTTCGACCTCAATGATTTCAAGCAGATCAACGACCTTTATGGGCACGCCGAGGGCGACAGCGCGCTCAAGACCTTCGCCGATGTGCTGCGCATCGCCTTTCGCGAGAGCGATGTGGTGGGACGGCTGGGCGGTGATGAGTTCGTGGCGTTGCTGACCGGCTCAAGCCAAGTCGAAACCACGGCGATCATGGCGCGACTCAAGGAAATCCTCGAAGAACGCAATGCCACGTTGCACCGCGGTTACGCGATTCGCTTCAGCGTCGGCCAGATCGAATACAACCCGCAGCGCCATGACTCCGTGGATAAGTTGCTGGCGGATGCGGATGCAGCGATGTATGCGCACAAGCAGGCGTTGAAGCGTTGTTAGTTCCGGCCTCATCGCGAGCAAGCTCGCTCCCACAGTGATCTTCGGTGTTGCTTATATTTTCGATAAACCGCGAACCCTGTGGGAGCGGGCTTGCCCGCGAAGGCGTCATTCCGGACGTCGCGTATTATCTGGCAAACAACTGCCTGATGTCCTTGAACGCCTTGAACTCCAAGGCGTTCCCACACGGGTCAAACAAGAACATCGTCGCCTGTTCGCCCACCTTGGGATGAACTGAGTCTAGCGCTGTGCTTTTCGATTGGAAGACGATAGTTTTTGCGTCGAGCTCAAATTATTTCGATCAGTCGAGGCGCCCATGCTGCGTGAACTGAAAACCTTTCTGGCGGTGGCACGGCATGGCACGTTTGCGGCGGCCGGTCTGCATGTCGGCCTGACGCAATCGGCGGTCAGCGCGCAGATCGGCAATCTGGAGCAGGCCTTGGGCGTGCGTCTGTTCGATCGCACCGGGCGGCAGGCGATTGATCATCCAGCGATACAACTGCCGCAACTTGCCGCTGCGAATAATGTTCAACAAATGTCTGCAGATCGAAAGCGAAAAGCCCTTCTGATGAAAGTCAACTGTCAGTCCTGACAGTGTCTTTATCTGTTTTCAGGCGCTAGCGTGGGCGCTGTAAAAGACATTCTGCTGGAGTCGGGAAGACTGGTTGTTTTTCTCAGGGCGGAGAATATTGACAATCAGAGGAAAACTCCATGTCAACCCTGGGCAAAACACATCGCAATGCTGGTGATCTGGATCCAATTTTTGCCGAAGATGGAGTCATTAATATCGGACCAGGCAGTTGCGGCTCCGTGGTGGAGACAAAAACTGGACGTATTGTTTATGTTTATGATTCGGCAGGCGGATTGCAGCTGATTCGGGCCTACGGCGATGGTTCTTTCGACCCTTCATTCGTGAATCCACTTTGGCAATTTGGGCCAAAATATTCCGCTTCGCGTCAACTTGCGATTCAAGACGATGACAGTATCGTTGCTATCGGTAGCACTGGCGATGACTTTAACCGGTTAGCTGCAGTCACGAAGTTCAATGAGCACGGCAGTCAGAATCTGGTCTTTGGCACGAAAATCTTTCCCGACATTCCACTTGCCCCTGGGCAAAGAGTGATAACCCATGAAGCAAAGGGTTGTGCCCTCTCCGATGGGCGTGTCCTGTTGGGTCAAAGTCACATTCTGTATGACGGAACAGGAGTTGCCGTTGAGGGGAGTGGAACCATCCGCTGCTATCGCCCTAATGGCGATCTTGACGATACATTCGGTAGAAATGGCGAAGCTGAGATCATATTCGACAACGCACGCTACTCGAGTATCGAGAGCATCAAGCCGAAGCAGCAGGGAGGGTTCATAGTCAGTGGATCGCTCGATAACTCCACCGGCAATCAATCAGAACCCAAAAGTGTTCTGGCTAGTTTTGACGTAAACGGAAAGTTGGACAAAGGGTTTGCAACAGGCGGTCTGTACAAGATTTCTGAGGAATACAGTTTATCTAACAACGTGGGCGTATCGCCTCGCGGAATAACCTTTGCGGCATCCGAACTTTCTGCCGAAGGAATTAGCGTCGCAACTGTACGCTTGCAGAATGATGGAACACCCGATCCCCGTTTCAACAATGGCCAAGTACTGCGGATCGACATGAATGGACGCGTCGTGACTATTCAAAACGTGGTCGTTCCACCAGATGGAAGCATCATTGTGGGGGTGCGTTCCGACCATGTGCTGACCCTTCTGCGTATTCTGGAAAACGGTGAACGCGATGAGGACTTCGGGGATGGAGGCGTTGCCAGGTTGGAGGGGTGGCGCATGAATGACTGCATTGTCCAGAGCATTACAGGGAGAATCATCGCTGCTGCTGACGAGATTGATCCTGCGGGTAAACCGCTGGCGCGGGTGTTGGGTTTCGTGGGATGAAGGGGCCCCCGCGAGCAAAAAAAACCCGCCAGAACTGGCGGGTTTTTTAGCGGCTAGCCGAAGATTACTCTTCGATGTTGCCCATGGCGGTGGTGTTGAAGCCGCCGTCCACGTACATGATTTCACCGCTGATGCCCGACGCCAGGTCGGAGCACAGGAAGGCGCCGGCGTTGCCGACTTCTTCGATGGTGACGTTGCGGCGCAGCGGAGTTTGCGCTTCGTTGGCGGCCAGCATCTTGCGGAAGTTCTTGATGCCGGAAGCTGCCAGGGTGCGGATCGGACCGGCCGATACGCAGTTGACGCGAGTACCGTCCGGGCCCAGGGATCCGGCCAGGTAACGTACGCCGGCTTCCAGCGAAGCCTTGGCCATGCCCATCACGTTGTAGTTCGGCATGGTGCGCTCGGCGCCCAGGTACGACAGGGTCAGCAGGCTGCCGTTGCGGCCTTTCATCATTTCGCGACCAGCTTTGGCCAGAGCCACGAAGCTGTAGGCGCTGATGTCGTGAGCGATGCGGAAGCCTTCACGGGTGGTGGCTTCGGTGAAGTCGCCGTCCAGTTGGTCGCCCGGGGCGAAGCCGACGGAGTGCACGATGCAGTCCAGGCCGTCCCACTTCTTGCTCAGTTCTTCGAAGACCTTGGCGATTTCTTCATCGCTGGCCACGTCGCACGGGAAGCACAGCTCAGGGCTCGAACCCCAGCCCTGTGCGAACTCTTCGACGCGACCTTTCAGTTTGTCGTTCTGATAAGTGAAGGCAAGCTCAGCGCCCTCGCGATGCATGGCGGCAGCGATGCCGGATGCGATGGACAGCTTGCTGGCGACACCGACGATCAGTACGCGCTTACCGGCGAGAAAACCCATGTGTTGCTCCTCTTTCAGGTTATTGCGCAGTGGCTGGTGCCAGGAAAGCGGCCTCCAGCAACTGCTGTGTATACGGATGTTGGGGGGCGGCAAAGATACTTTGCGCGTCTCCCTGTTCGACCACTTGGCCATGCTTGACCACCATCAGCTGGTGGCTCAGCGCTTTGACGACAGCCAGGTCATGGCTGATGAACAAATACGTCAGGTTGTACTTGGCTTGCAGTGAACGCAACAGCTCCACCACTTGCCGCTGCACCGTCCGGTCGAGGGCCGAAGTCGGCTCGTCCAGCAGGATCAGCGCCGGTTTGAGCACCAGGGCCCGGGCGATGGCAATTCGCTGCCGTTGCCCACCGGAAAATTCGTGGGGGTAGCGGTGCCGGGTTTCCGGATCCAGACCTACCTCCTTCAATGCCGCAATAATCGCCGCTTCCTGCTCGGCGGCGGTGCCCATCCTGTGAATCCGCAGACCTTCGCCAACGATGTCATTCACGCACATCCGCGGGCTCAGGCTGCCAAACGGATCCTGAAACACCACCTGCATCTCCCGGCGCAACGGCCGGACTTCGCTCTGCGTCAGGCAGTCTAGCTGCTTGCCCTCAAAACGGATCCCGCCTTGACTGCCGATCAATCGCAGGATCGCCAGGCCGAGGGTGGATTTACCGGAACCGCTTTCCCCCACGATCCCCAGGGTCTGACCCTGAGGCAGGCTGAAATTGATGCCGTCCACTGCCTTGACGTGATCCACCGTGCGCTTGAGCAGGCCTTTCTTGATCGGGAACCAGACTTTCAGATCCTCGACTTCAAGCAGCGGCGCCCCGATTTTATTGCTCGCCGGGCCTCCGCTGGGCTCCGCGCCAAGCAGTTCCCGAGTGTACGGATGCTGCGGCGAACGGAACAGCTCTTCGCACGATGCCTGTTCGACGATGCAACCGCGCTGCATGACACATACACGATGCGCAATTCTTCGCACGAGGTTCAAATCGTGACTGATCAGTAACAGCGCCATGCCCAATCGGGCCTGCAATTCCTTGAGCAAATCGAGGATTTTCAGCTGAACGGTCACGTCCAGCGCAGTGGTCGGTTCGTCGGCGATCAGCAGTTCCGGCTCGTTGGCCAGGGCCATGGCGATCATCACCCGTTGACGCTGGCCGCCGGACAATTCGTGGGGCAGGGCCTTGAGGCGCTTGTGCGGCTCGGGGATGCCGACCATCTCCAGCAACTCCAGCGTGCGCTTGGTCGCGACCTTGCCGGTCAGGCCCTTGTGGATGCCCAGCACCTCGTTGATCTGCTTCTCGATCGAGTGCAGCGGGTTGAGCGAGGTCATCGGCTCCTGAAAGATCATCGCGATCCGGTTGCCGCGAATGTGACGGATGGTCTTTTCGCCCAGCTCCAGCAGGTTCTGCCCGGAATAATTGATGCTGCCGGCCGGATGCCGCGCCAGCGGGTAGGGCAGCAGGCGCAGGATCGAATGCGCCGTCACCGACTTGCCCGAGCCGCTTTCACCCACCAGCGCCAGGGTTTCGCCGCGCTTGATGTCGAAACTCACGCCTTCGACCACCCGTTGCACGCGATCACCGATGCCGAACTCGACGGCCAGGTCTCGGATTTCGATCAGATTGTCCTGATTCATGTCACTTCCTCGGGTCGAAGGCATCGCGAGCGGACTCGCCGATGAACACCAGCAGACTCAACATCAGCGCCAGCACCGCAAACGCACTCATGCCCAGCCACGGCGCTTGCAGGTTGGATTTGCCCTGGGCCACCAGTTCACCCAGCGACGGACTGCCGGCCGGCAAGCCGAAACCGAGGAAGTCCAGGGCGGTGAGGGTGCCGATGGCGCCGGTCAGGATGAACGGCATGAAGGTCATGGTCGAAACCATCGCGTTGGGCAGAATGTGGCGGAACATGATCGCGCCATTCTGCATGCCCAGCGCTCTGGCTGCGCGCACGTATTCGAGGTTGCGCCCGCGCAGGAACTCGGCGCGCACCACGTCCACCAGGCTCATCCACGAGAACAGCAGCATGATCCCCAGCAGCCACCAGAAGTTCGGCTGGACGAAACTGGCGAGGATGATCAGCAGGTACAGCACCGGCAAGCCCGACCAGATCTCCAGGAAACGCTGGCCGGCCAGATCGACCCAGCCGCCATAGAAGCCCTGCAAGGCGCCGGCGATCACGCCGATGATCGAGCTGAGCACGGTCAGGGTCAGGGCGAACAGCACCGACACCCGGAAGCCGTAGATGACCCGCGCCAGCACATCGCGGCCCTGATCGTCGGTGCCCAGCAGGTTGTCCGCCGACGGCGGGGCGGGGGCTGGGACTTTCAGGTCGTAGTTGATGCTCTGGTAGCTGAACGGAATCGGCGCCCACAGCACCCACGCGTCCTTGGCCTTGAGCAGTTCGCGGATGTACGGGCTCTTGTAGTTGGCTTCCAGCGGGAATTCGCCGCCGAAAGTGGTTTCCGGGTAGCGCTTGATCGCCGGGAAATACCAGTTGTTGTCGTAATGCACCACCAGCGGCTTGTCGTTGGCGATCAGCTCGGCACCGAGGCTCAGGCCGAACAGGATCAAAAACAGCCACAACGACCACCAGCCACGCTTGTTGGCCTTGAACAGTTCGAAGCGCCGGCGGTTGAGAGGGGACAGGTTCATCTCAATGCTCCCGGCTGGCAAAGTCGATGCGCGGATCGACCAGGGTGTAGGTGAGGTCGCCGATCAGTTTCACCACCAACCCCAGCAGGGTGAAGATGAACAGGGTGCCGAACACCACCGGGTAATCGCGGTTGATCGCCGCTTCGAAACTCATCAGGCCGAGGCCGTCGAGGGAGAAGATCACTTCCACCAGCAGCGATCCGGTGAAGAAGATGCCGATGAACGCCGACGGGAAACCGGCGATCACCAGCAGCATCGCATTGCGGAACACATGGCCGTAGAGCACGCGGTGGCGCGTCAGGCCCTTGGCCTTGGCGGTGACCACGTACTGCTTGTTGATTTCGTCGAGGAAGCTGTTTTTGGTCAGCAGGGTCATGGTCGCGAAGTTGCCGATCACCAGCGCCGTCACCGGCAGCGCCAGGTGCCAGAAGTAATCGAGAACCTTGCCGCCCAGGCTCAACTCATCGAAGTTGTTCGAGGTCAGTCCGCGTAAAGGAAACCAGTCCAGGTAACTGCCGCCGGCAAACACCACGATCAGCAGAATTGCAAACAGGAACGCCGGAATCGCATAACCGACGATGATCGCCGAACTGGTCCAGACGTCGAAATGGCTGCCGTGCCGCGTGGCCTTGGCGATCCCCAGCGGGATCGACACCAGGTACATGATCAGCGTGCTCCACAGCCCGAGGGAAATCGACACCGGCATCTTCTCCTTGATCAGGTCGATGACCTTGGCGTCGCGGAAGAAGCTGTCGCCGAAATCCAGCCGTGCATAGTTCTTGACCATGATCCACAGACGTTCCGGGGCCGACTTGTCGAACCCGTACATCTTCTCGATTTCCTTGATCAGCGCCGGGTCCAGACCCTGCGCACCGCGATAGGAAGAGCCGGCCACCGACACTTCGGCACCGCCGCCGGCAATGCGGCTGGTGGCGCCTTCGAAGCCTTCGAGCTTGGCGATCATCTGCTCCACCGGCCCGCCGGGCGCGGCCTGGATGATCACGAAGTTGATCAGCAAAATGCCGAACAGGGTCGGGATGATCAGCAGCAGTCGCCGAAAAATGTACGCCAGCATCTGATTACTCCGTGCCCACAGGGTCGGCTTGCAGTTGGGTTTCGACTTCTACCGCCGGTTTCGCATCGGGTTTGACCCACCAGGTGTTAATGCCGATGTCGTACTTGGGGGAGACTTTCGGGTGGCCGATGTGGTTCCAGTACGCCACGCGCCAGGTCTTGATGTGCCAGTTGGGGATCACGTAGTAGCCCCATTGCAGCACACGGTCCAGAGCACGGGCGTGGGCCACCAGGCTCTTGCGCGAATCAGCGTTGATCAGGCTTTCCACCAGGTGATCGACCACCGGGTCCTTGAGGCCCATCGAATTGCGGCTGCTGGGTTTGTCTGCCGCGGCGCTCATCCAGAATTCGCGCTGCTCGTTGCCCGGCGAGTTGGACTGCGGGAAGCTGCCGACCATCATGTCGAAGTCCCGCGAACGCACGCGATTGACGTACTGCGAGACGTCGACACGGCGGATCACCAGGTCGATGCCGAGGTCGCTGAGGTTGCGCTTGAACGGCAACAACACGCGCTCGAATTCGGTCTGCGCCAGGAGGAATTCGATGACCACCGGTTTGCCGGTGGCGTCGACCATTTTGTCGTCGACGATTTTCCAGCCCGCCTCTTGCAGCAACTGATACGCCTCACGCTGTTGTGCGCGGATCATGCCACTGGCGTCGGTTTTCGGATTCTCGAAGGCTTCGCTGAACACCTGCGCCGGCAGCTGGCTGCGGAATGGATCGAGGATTGCTACCTGCTCTGCATCAGGCAGGCCGGTGGCGGCCATTTCCGAGTTTTCGAAGTAACTGCGGGTGCGCGCATAAGCGCCGTTGAACAATTGCTTGTTGGTCCATTCGAAGTCGAACAGCAGGCCGAGGGCCTGGCGTACCCGCACGTCCTGAAACACCGGCCGGCGCAAATTGAAGACGAAGCCCTGCATGCCGGTCGGGTTGCTGTTGGCAATCTGTTCCTTGATCAGCCGCCCTTCAGTCACTGCCGGCACTTTGTAGGCGTTGGCCCAGTTTTTCGCGGCCATCTCCAGCCAGTAATCGAATTGCCCGGCTTTCAACGCTTCCAGCGCGACGGTGTTGTCGCGGTAATAGTCGGTGGTCATCACGTCGAAGTTGTAGAAGCCGCGATTCACCGGCAGGTCCTTGCCCCAGTAATCCTTGACCCGCTCATAACGCACCGAGCGTCCGGCCTTCACTTGGGTGACCTTGTACGGGCCGCTGCCCAAGGGGATTTCCAGGTTGCCCTTGTTGAAATCACGCTCGGCCCACCAGTGCTTCGGCAGCACCGGCAACTGACCGAGGATCAGCGGCAACTCGCGGTTGTTGGTGTGCTTGAACTTGAACAGCACCTTGAGCGGGTCTTCGGCGATCACTTCTTCAACGTCGGCGTAGTAGCCGCGATACATCGGTGAGCCTTCCTTGGTCAGGGTCTGGAAGCTGAATACCACATCGTCAGCGCGTACCGGGTGGCCGTCGTGAAACTTCGCTTCGGGACGCAGGTAAAAGCGTACCCAGCTGTTGTCCGGGGCTTTTTCGATCTTGCTGGCGATCAGGCCGTATTCGGTGAACGGCTCGTCCAGACCCTGTTTGGCCAGGGTGTCGTAGATCAGGCCGATATCGTCCGCCGGCACGCCTTTGCTGATGAACGGATTGAGGCTGTCGAAACCGCCGAAGCCGGCCTGGCGGAAGATTCCGCCCTTGGGCGCGTCGGGGTTCACGTAATCGAAGTGCTTGAAGTCGGCGGGGTATTTCGGTGGCTCGTTGTACAGGGTCACGGCGTGTTGCGGGGCGGCACAGGCCAGCCCGGCGAACAGCAGACCGCTGGCCTGCACGAGCAGGGCGCGGATAGGCTTCATCGATCTTTCTCCGAAGATTTCAGCCACCACGCGCTCAGGCCCAGGGTGTAGGGCGGCGTAGTGACGAAGGCGAACCGGTTGCGGTACGCCAGACGGTGATAATTGAGGTACCAGTTGGGAATGCTGTAGTGCTGCCAGAGCAGCACGCGGTCGAGCGCCTTGCCGGCGGCGACCTGTTCATCGCGGGTTTGCGCGGCGAGCAAGTGTTCAAGCAGATGATCGACCACCGGGTTGGCGATGCCCGCGTAATTCTTGCTGCCCTTGACGTTTACCTGGCTGGAGTGGAAGTACTGCCATTGTTCCAGCCCCGGGCTGAGAGTCTGGTTGAGGGTCATCAGGATCATGTCGAAATCGAACTGGTCCAGACGCTGTTTGTATTGGGCGCGATCCACCGTGCGCAGGCGCGCGTCGACGCCGATGCTGTTGAGGTTCTCGATGTATGGCTGAAGGATCCGCTCCAGATTCGGATTGACCAGCAGCAGCTCGAACCGCAGCGGCTGGCCAGCGGCGTTCTGCAGGCGCTGACCGTTGAGCTTCCAGCCGGCCTCGGCCAGCAATGCCAGGGCCTTGCGCATGGTTTCCCGGGGAATGCCGCGCCCGTCTGTCTGCGGCAGCGTGAACGGCTCGGTGAACAGGCGCGCCGGCAGTTGATCCTTGTACGGTTTGAGCATCAGCCATTCATGACCGACCGGCAGGCCGACGGCGCTGAACTCGCTGTTGGGGTAGTAGCTGGTGGTGCGCTTGTAGGCGTCGCTGAACAGCGCGCGATTGGTCCATTCGAAGTCGAACATCAGGCCCAGCGCTTCGCGCACTTTGATATCGGCAAAGGCCGGGCGCCGGGTGTTCATGAACAGGCCCTGGCTCTGGGTCGGGATCTGGTGCGGGATCTGCGCCTTGATCACGTCGCCGCGACGGATCGCCGGGAAGTTGTAGCCGTTGGCCCAGTTCTTGGCCTGATGCTCAATATAAATGTCGAATTCGCCGGCCTTGAACGCTTCGAAGGCCACATCGCTGTCGCGGTAGAACTCGACTTCCATGCGGTCGACGTTGTACTTGCCGCGATTGACCGGCAGGTCCTTGCCCCAGTAGTCCTTGACCCGCTCGAAAATCAACTGCCGCCCCGGCGTGACCGAGGTGATGCGGTACGGCCCGCTGCCCAGCGGCGGCTCGAAGGTGGTGGCCTTGAAGTCGCGGCCCTTCCAGTAATGCTGGGGCAGCACCGGCAATTCGCCCAGACGCAGGATCAGCAACGGATTGCCGCTGCGCTTGAGCACAAACCGGATGCGCTGCGGGTTGAGGATATCGACCCGCAGCACTTCCTGAAGGGCGGTGCGGTACAGCGGATGACCTTCCTTGAGCAGCAGGCGATAGGAGAACGCCACGTCGTACGCGGTGATCGGCGTACCGTCGTGGAAGCGCGCTTGCGGGCGCAGGTTGAACACCACCCAGCTGCGGTCTTCGCTGTACTCCACCGACTGGGCGATCAAACCGTAACTGGACGCCGGTTCGTCACCGGACGGAGCGTATTGCCCGGTGCCGACCATCAGTGGCTCGTTAAGCTCGTTGATGCCGTACTGCAGGAAATTCGCCGTGGTGACCGGGCTGGTGCCCTTGAACGTGTAGGGGTTGAGCGTATCGAAGGTGCCAAACGCCATCACCCGCAAGGTGCCGCCCTTGGGCGCTTGCGGGTCGACCCAGTCGAAGTGGGTAAATCTGGCCGGGTACTTGAGCGTGCCGAACTGCGCATAACCGTGGCTTTCGGTGATCGTCGCGCTGACGGGGGAGCTCAAGGCCAGGCTGATCAGGAGCAGGAGGAGGGGACGCTTCAAGTCAGATCCGATCCAGGCGGCTTGGGCTTTGTGGGCCGTACAGTAACAGCTTGTATGGACAGGAAAAAGACAGGGGCTTAATGCGCGGTTAATTGTGGGAACTATCTGCCCCGATCTACGGAAATATCAAAAAATGACAGGCGAAAAAAAGCCCCTGAAATTCAGGGGCTCTTTGTCAGTGCGGCTGGTAGACCGTGAGCATCTGCCCAGGCTTGAGCGCCTTGCCGGCGCCCGGATTCCAGCGCTTGAGATGTTGCATCTCGACGTTGAAGCGCTTGGCCACCACGTACAGCGTGTCGCCACGTTTGACCTTGTACTGGGTCTGCTGTTTGGTGTCGTCCTTGTCTTTGGCCTTGCTGCTGGTCTTGCTGTTGGCCGCGATGACCGTATTGATGCGACCGCCACTGTTACGCGCCGGGGTGCGTTTGGTGGTGTCCTGCATGACCAGGGTCTGGCCGACCTTGAGGTTCTTGCCGGTCAGCTTGTTCCAGCGTTGCAGGTCCTTGACCTCGACCTTGTTGGCCTTGGCGATGGAGCCGAGGTTGTCGCCGCGCTTGACCCGATAGGCGCGCTTGGCCTGTGCAATTTCGCTTGGATCGGCGCCTTCGAACACCGGTTTCAGCGAACGCGGGCTGATCAGCTCTTCAGGGCGCATGGTCTGCAGGCTGGCGGTCAGCAGTTGTGCCTTCGAGGTCGGCACCAGCAGGTGCTGCGGGCCGTCGATGGTGGTGCGCTGCTTGAACGCCGGGTTGAGCTGGAACAGCTCGTCTTCATCGATGTTGGCCACCGCCGCGACCTTGGACAGGTCCATGCGCTGGTTGATTTCGACGACTTGGAAATACGGTTCGTTGGCGATCGGGTTGAGGTTCACGCCATAGGCTTCGGGCGTCAGCACCACTTGCGAGAGCGCCAGCAGTTTCGGCACGTAAGCCTGGGTTTCCGCCGGCAGTGGCAGGTTCCAGTAGTCGGTCGGCAGGCCGAGCTTTTCGTTGCGCTCGATGGCGCGGCTGACCGTGCCTTCACCGGCGTTGTACGCGGCCAGGGCCAGCAGCCAGTCGCCGTTGAACATGTCATGCAGGCGGGTCAGGTAGTCCATCGCTGCCGTGGTCGAGGCAGTGATGTCGCGACGGCCATCGTAAAAGCGGGTCTGGCGCAGGTTGAAGTAGCGCCCGGTGGACGGGATGAACTGCCAGAGGCCCACCGCGTCGGCTCGGGAATAGGCCATCGGGTTGTAGGCGCTTTCGATGACCGGCAGCAGCGCCAGTTCCAGCGGCATGTTGCGTTCTTCGAGGCGCTCGACGATGTAATGAATGTAGAGGCTGCCGCGTTCGCCGGCGTTTTCGAGGAAGGAAGGGTTACTGGCGAACCACAGGCGCTGTTGCTCGATGCGCGGGTTCACGCCCAGACCTTCCTGCAGCTGGAAACCACTGCGCATGCGCTCCCAGATGTCCTGAGGCACCTGCGGGCTGGGCTTTTCCGACAGCCAGATGGGCTTCTGCTTGGCTCGCGCAGCAATGTTCGGCGTATGCGTCGCTTCAGTCTGCGGAGCATGGCTGGAACAGCCCGCCAGCGTGGCGGACACAGCCACCGCGATGGCTTGCGCCAGGCGGGTCAATGCATCTGAATTGACGGACTTACGTATGGATGACGACATTGGCTGGAAGTAAGTTCCGGGCAAAAATGTCGGGCGATTCTAGAAAGCGCACCCCCTGCGGTCAACCATTCAGAATTTTTGTACCAGGCAGTGAGCCACTTAGAACGTATCTTTCCATGCCCGCAGAGCCGCAAAAACCTCACTCGGCGCCCGGTTTTGAGGGCCGTTCCGTTCGTCCACTTTTTGTGTAACTAATATTTCACCGGTGCGCAAAAACGGGTTTGTGAGCTTTTCCAGCGCGAGGGTCGAGGGCAGGGTCATCACGCCGCTGGCACGTTGCTGGCTGACTTTTTCCAGACGGGCGGCGATGTCCCGGTTGTCCGGCTCCACGGCAGCAGCGAATTTCAGGTTGCTCAGGGTGTACTCGTGGGTGCAGTAGACCAGCGTGTCTTCCGGCAGCGCCGCCAGACGGCTCAACGACTGGTGCATTTGTTGCGGCGTGCCTTCGAACAGACGGCCGCAGCCGGCAGCGAACAGGGTGTCACCGCAAAACAGCAGGCCGTGATGGTAGTAGGCGATGTGTCCGAGGGTGTGGCCGGGAACGGCATAGACATCGAAGTCCCAGCCGAGCACGCGCACCGTGTCGTTGTCCTTCAGAGCCACGTCCCGCCCCGGAATGCTTTCGCTGGCCGGTCCGTAGACCGTGGCGCCGGTGGCCTTCTTCAGCGTCTCGACGCCGCCGACATGGTCGTGGTGATGGTGAGTGATGAGGATGTCGCCGAGCACCCAGCCCGGATGCGCGTCGAGCCACGCCTGCACCGGGGCGGCATCGCCTGGGTCGACCACTGCGCAGCGCTGGGTGGCATGATCCTGTAACAACCAGATGTAGTTGTCGGTGAAGGCGGGCAGGGCACTGATCTGTATCATCGTCGAATTCGCCAAGCGGGTAACATTGGCGCATCTTAGAGGTTCCTGGCGTGTTGGAGAATGCAATGATCGATAAAGCGTTCGCTCAGGCCGATCCTGACTGGCTCGCGCTGATCGGTGCAGCCCGTGAATGGCTGTCCGGCCCCCTCGGGCAATTTCTGCTGGACGAAGAACGGCGCATGCTCGAAGACGAGCTGGGTCGGTTCTTCGGCGGTTATCTGGTGCATTACGGCCCGTCCGCCGAAACACCGCCGTCAGCGCCGCAGGTGCAGCGCAACGTGCGGCTGGGCGCGCCCTTGCCGGGCGTGGAGATCGTCTGCGAAGAACAGGCCTGGCCGTTGAGCGAGCACGCCGCCGATGTGGTGGTGTTGCAGCACGGCCTGGATTTCTGCCTGTCGCCCCATGGTTTGTTGCGTGAAGCGGCCAGCAGCGTGCGCCCCGGCGGGCATCTGCTGATCGTCGGCATCAACCCCTGGAGCACCTGGGGGCTGCGCCACGTGTTCGCCCATGACGCCTTGCATCAGGCGCGCTGCATCTCGCCATCGCGGGTGGCGGACTGGCTCAATCTGCTGGGCTTCGCGCTGGAGAAACGCCGCTTCGGGTGCTATCGTCCGCCGCTCGCTTCACCCAAGTGGCAGGCCCGTCTGGCCGGTTGGGAGCGCAAGGCCGGTGACTGGCAATTGTCGGGCGGCGGTTTCTATTTACTGGTCGCACGCAAGATTGTGGTCGGCCTGCGTCCGGTGCGTCAGGAACGCCGCGAGCCGATGGGCAAGCTGATTCCGCTGCCGATGGCCAAGGTCAACCGCCGGCGCGTCGAACCGTAAACCTTCTTTATATTTATGGCCGGGTATATCCCGGCCTTGGCCATCGTCGATCCGTGATCGGCGAGGCCACGCATTTTTTCTGGATAGACAGGCATGAGCGAAAGCGTCGATAGCGTAGAACTGTTCACTGACGGCGCCTGCAAGGGCAACCCCGGCCCGGGCGGCTGGGGCGCCTTGCTGGTGTGCAAGGGCGTCGAAAAGGAACTGTGGGGCGGCGAAGCCAACACCACCAACAACCGCATGGAGCTGCTCGGCGCGATTCGCGGCCTGGAAGCCCTCAAGCGTCCGTGCGAAGTGCTGCTGGTGACTGACTCGCAATACGTGATGAAGGGCATCAACGAATGGATGGCCAACTGGAAGAAACGCGGCTGGAAAACCGCTGCCAAGGAGCCAGTCAAAAACGCCGATCTGTGGAAAGCGCTCGACGAGCAGGTCAACCGCCACAAAGTCACCTGGAAATGGGTCCGCGGCCACATCGGCCACCATGGCAACGAACGCGCCGACCAGTTGGCCAACCGTGGGGTGGATGAAGTTCGCGGTTACAAGCAGAGCTGAATCCTTCTCGCTGAAACACTCCCGGCGAGCGTGTTAACATCGCCGCTTTTGCACGATTGACCCCGTTGAGAGCTGAACACTGATGGCCACCAGATCCGTTGTACTCGATACCGAAACCACCGGCATGCCGGTGACCGACGGCCACCGGATTATCGAAATCGGTTGTGTCGAGCTGATCGGTCGACGTCTGACGGGCCGGCACTTTCACGTTTATCTGCAACCGGATCGCGAGAGTGACGAAGGCGCGATTGCCGTTCACGGCATCACCAACGAGTTCCTGGTCGGCAAGCCGCGCTTCGCCGAAGTGGCCGACGAGTTCTTCGAGTTCATCAACGGCGCGCAGCTGATCATCCATAACGCGGCGTTCGACGTTGGCTTCATCAACAACGAATTCGCGCTGATGGGCCAGCAGGATCGCGCGGACATCACGCAGCACTGCACGATCCTCGACACCCTGATGATGGCCCGGGAACGTCACCCGGGTCAGCGCAACAGCCTCGATGCCCTGTGTAAACGCTACGGCGTCGACAACTCCGGTCGTGAGCTGCACGGCGCGTTGCTCGACTCGGAGATTCTCGCCGACGTCTACCTGACCATGACCGGTGGCCAGACCAGCCTGTCGCTGGCCGGCAACGCCTCCGACGGCAATGGCACGGGCGAGGGCGCGGACAACTCCGCCACCGAAATCCGCCGTCTGCCGGCAGATCGTCAGCCGGGGAGAATCATTCGCGCCACCGAAGCCGAGCTGGCCGAACACCAGGTGCGCCTGGAAATCATCGCCAAGTCAGCTGGCGCCCCCGCGCTGTGGACTCAGTTGCTGGAAGCCGAAGCCCAGGCGTAATACAGAAAAGGATCGTCCAGACACTCAGCCGTGTCCGGACGATCCTTTTTTTGTCAGTACTGACAACTGGCCACCCTCGCCACATCGGCTCCGACCCTCTACCCTGAGGACATTGGCAGATCACTCTCCGCCGCCTCAGGACACTGAGCCTCATGTACAAAGATTTGAAGTTCCCGGTGTTGATCGTCCACCGCGACATCAAGGCCGACACGGTTGCCGGTGACCGCATCCGCGGAATCGCCCGAGAGCTGGAGCTGGAAGGTTTCAGTATCGTTTCGGCCACCGACTACACCGAAGGCCGGCTCGTGGCGTCGACCCACCATGGTCTGGCGTGCATGCTGATCGCCGCCGAAGACGCCAGCACCAACTCCCATCTGTTGCAGAACATGGCCGAACTGATCGGTCTGGCCCGGGTGCGGGCGCCGGATCTGCCGATCTTTGCTCTCGGCGAGCAAGTTACCCTGGAAAACGCCCCGGCCGATGCCATGGCCGAACTCAACCAGCTGCGCGGCATTCTCTACCTGTTCGAAGACACCGTGCCGTTTCTCGCCCGCCAGGTGGCACGAGCGGCGCGCAAGTATCTAGATGGGTTGCTGCCGCCATTCTTCAAGGCATTGGTACAGCACACCGCCGATTCCAATTATTCCTGGCATACCCCCGGTCACGGCGGCGGGGTGGCTTATCACAAGAGTCCGGTGGGGCAGGCGTTTCATCAGTTCTTCGGGGAAAACACCCTGCGTTCGGATTTGTCGGTCTCGGTGCCGGAGCTGGGTTCCTTGCTCGATCACACCGGGCCGCTGGCCGAGGCGGAAGCGCGAGCCGCGCGCAATTTCGGCGCCGATCACACGTTTTTCGTGATCAATGGCACTTCGACCGCCAACAAGATCGTCTGGCATTCGATGGTCGGGCGCGATGATCTGGTGCTGGTGGATCGCAACTGCCACAAGTCGGTGCTGCACGCGATCATCATGACCGGCGCGATTCCGCTGTACCTGTGCCCGGAGCGCAACGAGCTGGGGATCATCGGGCCGATCCCGCTCAGTGAATTCAGCCGCGAATCGATCCAGGCCAAGATCGACGCCAGCCCGTTGACCAAGGGCCGCGAACCGAAAGTCAAACTGGCGGTGATCACCAACTCCACCTACGACGGCCTCTGCTACAACGCCGAACTGATCAAGCAGAGTCTAGGCAACAGCGTCGAAGTCCTGCATTTCGACGAGGCCTGGTACGCCTATGCGGCGTTTCACGAATTCTTTGCCGGCCGTTACGGCATGGCCACCTCGCGCAGCGAGGACAGTCCGCTGGTGTTCACCACCCATTCAACCCACAAACTGCTGGCGGCGTTCAGCCAGGCGTCGATGATTCATGTGCAGGACGGCGGCGCGCGGCAACTGGATCGCGACCGGTTCAACGAAGCGTTCATGATGCACATCTCGACGTCGCCGCAGTACAGCATCATTGCTTCGCTGGACGTCGCCTCGGCGATGATGGAAGGGCCGGCCGGACGTTCGCTGCTGCAGGAAACCTTCGACGAAGCCCTGAGCTTTCGCCGGGCCCTGGCCAATCTGCGTCAGCACATCGCCGCTGACGATTGGTGGTTCTCGATCTGGCAGCCACCGGGCGTCGAAGGCATCGACCGGGTGCAGACCGAGGACTGGCTGCTGCAACCTGATGCGGACTGGCACGGTTTCGGCGAGGTCAGCGACGACTACGTACTGCTCGACCCGATCAAGGTCACTTTGGTCATGCCGGGCCTGACTGCTGGCGGCGCTTTGAGCGACAAGGGCATTCCGGCGGCCGTGGTCAGCCGTTTCCTCTGGGAGCGCGGGCTGGTGGTGGAGAAAACCGGTCTGTATTCATTTCTGGTGCTGTTCTCCATGGGCATCACCAAAGGCAAGTGGAGCACGCTCCTGACCGAACTGCTGGAGTTCAAACGCAGCTACGACGCCAACGTCAGCCTCGACACCTGCCTGAAGTGTGTCGCCCAGGAAGATCCTGTGCGCTATCGCGGCAAGGGCCTGCGCGATCTGTGCGATCAGCTCCACGCCTGCTACCGCAGCAACGCCACCGCCAGACACCTCAAGCGCATGTACACGGTGCTGCCGGAAATCGCCATGAAACCGGCCCACGCCTACGACCAACTGGTGCGCGGCGAAGTCGAGGCGGTGCCGATCGATGAGCTGGAAGGCCGGGTGGCAGCGGTGATGCTGGTGCCGTACCCGCCGGGCATTCCGCTGATCATGCCCGGCGAACGTTTTACCGAATCCACGCGCTCGATCATCGAATACCTCAGGTTTGCCCGCACGTTCGACGCAACGTTTCCGGGGTTCGTGGTCGATGTGCACGGTCTGCAACACGAAGATGAGGGCAATGGGCGGCACTACACCGTCGATTGCGTCAAGGAATGAGGGCTTTTCCGAGTATGCAACCGGTCATGAATCCGAAATACCCAGGGCTGTCGGTGCGGGTCGCCGACGAGGGTTTTGCCGAATATATCTGGGGCAGCGATTTCAGCTTCGAGGTGGCCGCCTACGGCACGGCCGAAATCGGCAAGCCCGTGGCGCAATGGGCCATGACGCCCATCGTGCCGTATCGCAAGTGCTACGGCATCGATCCGGAGGAATTCAGCAACTTTCGCGATGCCGCCGACAGTGCGATTTTCATGGCGTACCTGGAAGATCAGCCGGTCGGGCATCTGGTGATCAGCACCAATTGGAACGGATTCGCTCATATCGATGAGCTGGCGGTGCACGCCCCGGCGCGGCGCCATGGTGTGGCCAAGGCCTTGCTCGACGTGGCGCAGTTCTGGAGCCGCAAGAAAAAACTGCCGGGGATCATGCTGGAAACCCAGAACAACAACCTCGGCGCCTGCCGTCTGTATGAGCGTTGCGGGTATGTGATCGGCGGCATCGACCACTTGCGTTATCGCGGCATCGATCCGAACACCGCCGAAGTGGCGTTGTTCTGGTATCGATTGTTCGATAACCCGCTGGAGCATCCGATCAGTTCGCCAGCATCGCCTCGGCTTGTTCCGTGACGATACCGAGCAGCGTCTGAATCGCCGCTGACGGCGTGGCGTGTTTGAAGGTCAGGGCATAGAGGCTGATCGGCACTGCCGGCGACAGTGGGCAGACATCGAGACCGCTCGCCCGTGCACCGAGGGCGGTGAACGGATCGACGATCGCCAGGCCTTCGCCGGCCTCGACCATGCTGCGCATCATCTGGTGGGTTTGCACGCGGGTCTGGATGGTCGGCGCCGGGCGCAGGGCCTGGAGCTTGTTTTCCAGGGCCGGACTCAGCGGGTCCTGGCCTTCGAGGCCGACCATCGCCTGGCCGGCCAGGTCCTGCAGAGAAATGTATTTCTGCTTCGGTTGCAGCCAGCCGTGGGGCGCGAGCAATTGCAACTTGCCCTGGGCCAGCGGCTGGCAATGAATATCGGGATGTTGTGGGTCGTGGAGGCTCAGGCCCAGATCACTGTCGCGCAGCAGCAGGTGGCTGACGATGTCGCGGGTCGGTTCGCTGAGCAGGGTGCAGGGCACGTCGGGCAAGCGACGGCGCAGGGCCGCGAGGCTTTGCGGCAGCAGTTGCTGGGCCAGCGGCGGGGTGCCGATGATCCGCAGGGGCGGGGCGAGGTATTGCTTGAGGCTGCTGGCCAGCCGTTGCACCGGCTCCAGCGCTTCATAGATGTGGCCGATCTCGACTTGCAGCGCCCGGGCCTCCGGGGTTGGCTGAAGTCGTCCGCGTACGCTGGCGAACAGCATGAAACCAAGCTGACTCTCGGCTTCGCGCAAACGCTCCTCGACCTCGGGCGCCGGGAGTTGCAGCCATTCGGCGGCGGTGCCCACGTGGCCGGTCTGCAAAAGCGCCTGAATCACTTCGATATGACGTAAACGCATGCGTGAAGTCCATGTCCGGCCGTTGGGGTCAGTGGCTGAATCCTACCCCAACTCGGCGCGGATGACTTCTGCTCATAACGATCGGTTATGAAGCGACCGATGGCTCGGGTTCGCGGATCAGGGTGATGCCCGACTGAACCAGCAAAAACTCGTTGTCGTCGATCTTGTTGACGCGGTCGCCAATCGCCAGTTTGTAGGTGGTAACGGGCTCCGTGCCGGTGAAACCGTCTGCCGACGGGTTGGATTCCTGGAACTCATGCACGGAATAAACGCGGCCTTCCGCATCTCTTGCATGGAACTGACCGACGAGTACTGCTGCCATCTGCTTAGAACCTCTGGAGATAAAACGCTTGATTTGCGGCTTGGTAGACCTTCATCGAGCTTGGTAAGTTTTCCTACAGGAAAAAAATATTCCAGACGCGGGAAATAACCTTCGACGTCTGGTGGAATCGTCATCGGATCATCTATAACTACTGGCTCCTCCCACGGACAGTCGAGAGTCTCCCAATGAGCAATGTCTATAACGTCGCAGTAGTGGTCGGCAGCCTGCGCAAGGCGTCCATCAACCGCAAAGTCGCCCTGGCGCTGGCGGAACTGGCACCGGCCAATCTCAAGCTGAACATTGTCGAAATTGGCGATCTGCCACTCTACAACGAAGACATCGACGGCGATTCACCGCCGGCAGCCTACAGCACTTTCCGTCAGAAAGTGGCTTCATCCGACGCTCTGCTGTTTGTCACTCCGGAGTACAACCGCTCGGTGCCGGCGCCTTTGAAGAATGCCATTGACGTCGGTTCGCGGCCGTATGGCAAGAGCGCCTGGAGCGGCAAACCGGGGGCGGTAATCAGCGTTTCGCCGGGTGCCATCGGCGGTTTCGGCGCCAACCAGCATCTGCGCCAGTCCTTTGTTTTCCTCAACGTGCCGTGCATGCAGCAGCCGGAAGCCTACCTGGGCGGCGCGGGCACGGCATTCGATGAGGCGGGCAAGCTGAACGAATCGGTGAAACCGTTCCTGCAAAGTTTCATCAATGCCTTTGGTGAGTGGGTGGCGCAGCACAAGAAGTGATTCGCTGTTTTTTCTGACAAGATCGATACCCTGTGGGAGCGAGCTTGCTCGCGATATCGGTGTATCAGCTGACACTTCAGTTGAATGACACGCCGCCATCGCGAGCAAGCTCGCTCCCACAGGTATTTTGTTGTGGCTCGTTTTTCTAACCTGATTGAAGGCTGTCGCGAATGCTCGCTGCGTCACTGATTTTCCTGCTGACCATTACCCTGGTGATCTGGCAACCCAAAGGCCTCGGGGTCGGCTGGAGTGCAACGTTCGGCGCCATCGTCGCGCTGATTTTCGGCGTGGTGCACCTGAGCGATATCCCGCTGGTGTGGCAAATCATCTGGAACGCCACTGGTACGTTTGTGGCGCTGATCATCATCAGTCTGTTGCTCGACGAGGCCGGGTTCTTCGCCTGGGCCGCGTTGCACGTAGCGCGTTGGGGGCGCGGCAGCGGGCGCAAGCTGTTTGCTTTCATGGTGCTGCTCGGTGCACTGGTGTCCGCATTGTTCGCCAATGACGGCGCGGCGCTGATCCTCACGCCGATCGTGATTTCCATGCTGCTGGCCCTGCGTTTTTCCCCGGCGGCGACCCTGGCGTTCGTCATGGGCGCGGGCTTCGTTGCCGACACCGCGAGCCTGCCGCTGGTGGTGTCGAACCTGGTGAATATCGTCTCGGCCGACTTCTTTCACATCGGATTCAACCGGTATGCGGCGGTGATGGTGCCGGTCAACTTCGTCAGCGTCGCGGCCACGCTGGGCATGTTGCTGTGGTTCTTCCGCCGCGACATTCCCAAGGCCTACGACCCGGAGCAACTTGAACACCCGGAAACCGCCATCCACGACAAAGCCACGTTCTACGCCGGTTGGGCGGTGCTGGTCATTCTGCTGATCGGCTGTTTCGCGCTGGAGCCGCTGGGAATCCCGATCAGTGCAATCTCGGCGGTGTGCGCGGCGCTGTTGCTGGCGATTGCCGCGCGCGGGCACAAGATCTCCACGCGCAAGGTGATGAAAGAGGCGCCGTGGCAGATCGTGATTTTCTCGCTGGGCATGTACCTGGTGGTCTACGGGCTACGCAATGCCGGGCTCACTGATTATCTGGCCGGGTGGCTCAATGTGTTCGCCGGTCACGGTGTGTGGGGCGCGGCGATGGGCACCGGGGTGCTGACGGCTTTGTTGTCGTCGATCATGAACAACCTGCCGACGGTGCTGGTCGGTCTGCTGTCGATCGATGCCAGCCAGGCCACGGGTGTGGTGAAGGAAGCGATGATCTACGCCAACGTGATCGGCAGTGACCTGGGGCCGAAAATCACCCCGATCGGCAGCCTCGCGACCTTGCTCTGGTTGCATGTGCTGGAGCGCAAGGACATCCGGATTGGCTGGGGGTATTACTTCAGGGTCGGGATCGTGTTGACCGTGCCAGTTCTGTTGGTCACCCTGGCGGCACTCGCCGTGCGGTTATCCCTTTAGAACAGGTTGGCTTCAATCGCTAGCAAGCTAGCTCCCACAGGTTATGCGGTGAACACGGGATTTGTGGGAGCTGGCTTGCCAGCGATGAGGCCTGTTCAGACGCCGCAAAAAATCAGGACTGGCCGGGCACATTCGGCCACAGATCCGACACCAGAAACAGCCGTTCGGCTTCTTCCCACTCGCCCCGGGCGTTTTCGGTCAGGCGCACCATCAATTGCGCCGGGGCCAGGGGTTCCAGTTCATCGAGCCAGGCCTGCAAGTGACCGTTGCTCCAGGTCTGATCCGCCGGGTAGTGCGCCGGCGCCAGCCAGGCGTGGCGGGGCAGGGGTTGCCAGCGTCCGGCCGGGCGCTGGGCGACGAACGCCGGCCAGTCTTTCTGATGCAGCCAGCTGCCACGCAAGTGCTGTGGGTGGGCGCCGCTGGGCGGCACGGACTGACCGGGCCACGGATACAGCAGATACCCACCCAGCCACAGTTGCGCACTGAACGACCCGACATCCAGTGCCGCCAGCACTTCGCGGCTTTCCGGGCGAGCGGAGATCGGCAGCTGATGCTCACTCAAATGCGCCAGTTTGCGATCCAGTCGATCATGGCAGCCCGGCCCCAGCCACGACGCCGGATCATGGCCGTCGCCGTTCTGCGGGCCGAGGTAGAGCTTGATCGCCAGTTCCAGGTGATGCACGCCGTCGCGGTCGCGCAGCAGCATGTCCAGCTCGCCGAGGGTGTGGCCTTCGCGGCGGATCGGCAGGTTGGCGGCGATCAGTTCGATGCCCGGCGCGTGTTCCACCGCAAATTGCCACAAGCGCTCGTAATACAGGCCCAGGCGCCGGGTGCGGGCCTGGGACAGCCAGTGCAGCAGGCCGTAACTGTCGCGGTCGAGCTGGCGCAACCAGTGTTCCAGACGTTCGGGGTCGCTGACCCAGTCGCTGCCCGCCAGCGGATGGCGCTGCGGCCACGGGGTGGCGGCGAGCATCGGCGGGGCGAGGATCACCCACGCCAGATCGCGCACCTCGGGGTGGCGTAACTCGTGGGGCAGCTGAAGCAAATCGGGAAATAGGATCATCTTGCGAGCATAGCCTCAAACACCGGTGCAGCCTCGGGGCTGAAAGGATTTTGTCTATCCGGCGCTTTCGCCCATAATCGTGCTTTTCGCCGTCTCAGTCCCCCGCAGGAGTCCCATGGAGCAATTTCGTAATATCGGCATCATCGGTCGCCTGGGCAGCTCCCAGGTGCTGGATACCGTCCGCCGACTGAAACGCTTCCTGCTTGATCGTCACCTGCATGTGATTCTCGAAGACACCATCGCCGAAGTCCTGCCGGGCCATGGCCTGCAAACTTCGTCACGCAAGATGCTCGGCGAAGTCTGCGACATGGTCATCGTGGTCGGCGGTGACGGCAGCCTGCTCGGCGCGGCGCGGGCACTGGCCAAACACAATATTCCGGTGCTCGGGATCAACCGTGGCAGCCTCGGTTTTCTCACCGACATCCGCCCCGACGAGCTGGAAATCAAGGTTGCCGAAGTGCTCGATGGCCATTATCTGGTGGAAAACCGCTTCCTGCTGCAAGCCGAAGTCCGGCGCCACGCCGAGGCCATCGGCCAGGGCGATGCGCTGAACGACGTGGTGCTGCACCCCGGCAAATCGACGCGGATGATCGAGTTCGAGCTGTACATCGACGGCCAGTTCGTCTGCAGCCAGAAGGCCGACGGCCTGATCGTCGCCACCCCGACCGGTTCCACCGCGTACGCACTGTCCGCCGGTGGCCCGATCATGCATCCCAAGCTTGACGCTATTGTGATTGTGCCGATGTACCCCCATACCTTGTCGGGCAGACCGATCGTGGTCGATGGCAATAGTGAGCTGAAAATCGTCGTGTCCAAAGATATGCAGATCTACCCGCAGGTCTCCTGCGACGGGCAGAACCACTTCACCTGCGCGCCGGGCGACACCATCACCGTCAGCAAGAAAGCGCAGAAGCTGCGGCTGATTCATCCGCTCGACCACAACTACTACGAAGTCTGCCGGACCAAGCTCGGCTGGGGCAGCAAGTTGGGTGGTGGAGGCGACTGATGCTCGATCCCGCGCGCAGTTATGACCTGATTGGTGACGTGCACGGATGCGCCCTGACCCTGGAACACCTGCTGGACCGTCTCGGTTATCACAAGCAGGGCGGAGTCTGGCGGCATCCGTCGCGCATGGCCGTGTTTGTCGGCGACATCATCGACCGTGGCCCACGGATTCGCGAGGCGCTGCACATCGTTCACGACATGGTCGAAGCCGGTCAGGCGTTGTGCATCATGGGCAACCACGAATTCAACGCGCTCGGCTGGAGCACTCCGGCGCCTCCGGGCAGCGGTAAGCAGTTCGTCCGTGAACATACCCCGCGCCACGCCCGTTTGCTGCATGAAACCCTGACCCAATTCGAAAACCATCCGCGCGACTGGCACGATTTCCAGCAGTGGTTCTACCAACTGCCGTTGTTCGTCGACGCCGGACGCTTCCGCGTGGTGCATGCCTGCTGGGATGCCGGCCTGATCGAGCCGTTGCGCGGGTTGTTCCCCGATGGCTGCATTGATGAACACTTCCTCCAGGCCTCGGCCGTGCCGGGCAGTTTCGCCTGCACCGTGTTCGATCGCCTGCTGCGCGGCACTGACATGCGCCTGCCGGATGGCCTGACCATGACCAGCGGCGACGGCCTGGTGCGTTCGTTCTTCCGCACCAAGTTCTGGGAAGACGACCCGCAAACTTACGGCGACATCGTGTTCCAGCCCGATGCACTGCCGGAACCAGTGGCGCAAAAGCCGCTGACCTCCAGCGAAAAGAATTCCCTGCTGCGCTACGGTATCGATGAGCCGTTGCTGTTCGTCGGCCACTACTGGCGCAGCGGCAAACCGGCGCCGATCCGCCCGAACCTCGCGTGCCTGGATTACAGCGCGGTGCTGTACGGCAAACTGGTGGCCTATCGTCTGGATCAGGAAACCCGCCTCGATCCGCATAAATTTGTCTGGGTCGACGTCGAGCGGCCGGAGGTGCTGCGATGAGTGCCATAGCCGTCCTGCGTGTGCCGTTGGCGGCGGACCTGAGTGGTTTCGTCAAACTGCTGCAACGCATGCAAGTGCCCCATCGTGTCAGCGAAGAGGCGGGCGAGCAGGTGTTGTGGGTGCCGTCGGAAATCAGCGACGACGTGCGCTCGCTGTACGAGCGTTTCCCGGCGGGTGACCCCGATCAGCAGCTGGAAATTCCGGCGGCGCCGACGCTCAAGCGCCCGAGCTTCGCCGAGCAACTGAAACATGCCAAAGCCACCGGGTTCATTCTGCTGCTGAGCCTGATCGTCGGCGGGTTGACCTTCCTTGGCGATAACCTCGACACCATGCGTTGGCTGACCTTCCTCGATTTCCGCGTGGTCGGCGACTACATCCACTTCACACCACTGGCCGACAGCCTGGCAGCGGGGCAGTGGTGGCGCCTGTTTACGCCGATGCTGATCCACTTCGGCATCCTGCACCTGGCCATGAACGGCATGTGGTACTGGGAACTGGGGCGGCGCATCGAGTCGCGCCAGGGCAGCGTCAACCTGATCGGCCTGACGCTGTTGTTCGGCCTGGTTTCCAACTATGCGCAGTTCGCCTGGAGCGGCCCGAGCCTGTTCGGTGGCCTGTCCGGCGTACTTTACGGGCTGCTCGGTCATTGCTGGATCTTCCAGCTGCTGGCGCCGAACCCGGCCTATCGCCTGCCGCGCGGCGTGCTGGCGATGATGCTGGTGTGGTTGCTGGTGTGCATGTCGGGGCTGGTCTCGATGATCGGTTTCGGCGAAATCGCCAACGCCGCCCACGTCGGCGGGTTACTCATCGGATGCTTCACCGGTTTGTTGGGCGGTTTGTACAACCGCCGTAAACTGGCCGCCTGAATTTTTTGAATAAAGAGCACGGAGACCCTGATGTCCTCTTTTAACGATTTGATCAAGAACATCACCCCCGACATCTACCAGAGCCTGAAACTGGCCGTAGAGATCGGTAAATGGTCGGACGGTGGCAAGCTCACCGCCGAACAGCGTGAACTGTCGTTGCAGGCGATGATCGCCTGGGAAATGCAGAACCTGCCCGAGGAAGAGCGCACCGGTTACATGGGCCCGCAGGAATGCGCGTCGAAGTCGATCGAAGTGCCGAACATCCTGTTCAAGTCGGACGCCCTCCATTGATCGAGCTCGGCCGCGGTGCAATCAGCAAAATGTCGGCGCGCCTGGACGGGCCGAACGTGCAGTACGCGTTTCGTCTGGATGACGTCGAGGTGCCGGTCAACCCGTTGATCGGCAGCACGGTGCGTCTGGAATACCTGGGGGCGATCCACTGCACCCATTGCGGGCGCAAGACCAAGACCAGTTTCAGTCAGGGTTACTGCTACCCGTGCATGACCAAACTGGCTCAGTGCGACATCTGCATCATGAGCCCGGAGCGCTGCCACTTCGAGGCCGGCACCTGCCGTGAGCCGGAGTGGGGCGAGAAATTCTGCATGACTGACCACGTCGTCTACCTGGCCAATTCGTCGGGGATCAAGGTCGGCATCACCCGCGCCACCCAGTTGCCCACCCGCTGGCTCGACCAGGGCGCCAGTCAGGCGCTGCCGATCATGCGCGTTTCGACGCGGCAGCAGTCGGGTTTCGTCGAAGACCTGTTCCGCAGCCAGGTGGCGGACAAGACCAACTGGCGCGCCTTGCTCAAGGGTGACGCGGCGGCGGTGGATCTGGCGCAGGTGCGCGATCAACTGTTCGAAAGCTGCGCCCCGGGTCTGCAAGGTTTGCAGGAGCGATTCGGTCTCCAGGCCATTCAGACCATCGCCGACGTCGAGCCGCTGAAAATCCGCTACCCGGTCGAGCAGTACCCGGCCAAGATCGTCAGCTTCAACCTGGACAAGAACCCGATTGCCGAAGGCACGCTGCTGGGGATCAAGGGCCAGTACCTGATCTTCGACACCGGCGTGATCAACATTCGCAAGTACACGGCCTATCAGCTTGCCGTGCATCAATAAGGACTTCAGCATGCGCACCGAACAACCGAAGATGATTTACCTGAAGGACTATCAGGCGCCCGAGTACCTGATCGATGAAACACACCTGACCTTCGAGTTGTTCGAGGACCACAGTCTGGTCCACGCGCAACTGGTGATGCGCCGCAACCCGGCCCGTGGCCCGGGCCTGCCGCCGCTGGTGCTCGATGGTCAGCAGCTGGAACTGCTCTCGGTGACCCTGGCCGACCAGGAACTGAGCGCCGACGATTACCAGCTGACCGAGAACCACCTGACCCTGCAACCGGCCAGCGAAACCTTCACGGTCGACACCAGCGTCAGGATCCATCCGGAAACCAACACCGCACTGGAAGGCCTGTACAAGTCCGGCACGATGTTCTGCACCCAGTGCGAGGCCGAGGGCTTCCGCAAGATCACCTATTACCTCGACCGCCCGGACGTGATGAGCAAGTTCACCACCACCGTAGTGGCCGAGCAACACAGCTATCCGGTGTTGCTGTCCAACGGCAACCCGATCGCCAGCGGCCCCGGCGAAGATGGCCGGCACTGGGCGACCTGGGAAGACCCGTTCATGAAACCGGCGTACCTGTTTGCGCTGGTGGCCGGTGACTTGTGGTGCGTTGAAGACTCCTTCACCACCATGACCAACCGCAATGTGGCGCTGCGCATTTATGTCGAGCCGGAAAACATCGACAAGTGCCAGCACGCCATGAACAGCCTGAAGAAGTCGATGCGCTGGGACGAAGAGGTCTACGGTCGCGAGTACGATCTGGACATCTTCATGATCGTTGCCGTGAACGACTTCAACATGGGCGCCATGGAGAACAAGGGCCTCAACATCTTCAACTCCAGCGCCGTACTGGCCCGCGCCGAAACCGCCACCGACGCCGCGCACCAGCGGGTCGAAGCGATCGTCGCCCACGAATACTTCCACAACTGGTCGGGCAACCGCGTGACCTGCCGCGACTGGTTCCAGCTGTCGCTCAAGGAAGGCTTCACGGTGTTCCGCGATGCCGGTTTCTCCTCTGACATGAATTCGGCCACGGTCAAGCGCATTCAGGACGTGGCGTACCTGCGTACCCACCAGTTCGCCGAAGACGCAGGTCCCATGGCCCACGCCGTGCGCCCGGACAGTTTCATCGAGATTTCCAACTTCTACACCCTGACCGTGTACGAAAAGGGCTCGGAAGTGGTCGGCATGATCCACACCCTGCTGGGCGCCGAAGGCTTCCGCAAGGGCAGCGACCTGTACTTCGAACGCCACGACGGTCAGGCCGTGACCTGCGATGACTTCATCAAGGCCATGGAAGATGCCAACGGCGTCGACCTGACCCAGTTCAAGCGCTGGTACAGCCAGGCGGGCACACCGCGTCTGGCGGTGAGCGAGTCTTACGACGCCGCTGCGAAAACCTACAGCCTGACCTTCCGCCAGAGCTGCCCGGAAACCCCGGACAAGGTTGAAAAGCTGCCGTTCGTGATTCCGGTGGAACTGGGCCTGCTCGACCGCCAGGGCAACGAGATTGCCCTGCGTCTGGCCGGCGAAGACTCGGCTCAAGGCACCACCCGGGTGATTTCGGTGACCGAAGCCGAGCAGACCTTCACCTTCGTCGACATCGCCGAACAACCGCTGCCGTCCTTGCTGCGTGGCTTCTCGGCGCCGGTGAAACTGAGCTTCCCGTATAACCGCGATCAGTTGATGTTCCTGATGCAACACGACACCGACGGTTTCAACCGCTGGGATGCCGGTCAGCAACTGTCGGTGCAGGTGCTGCAAGAGTTGATCGGCCAGCAGCAAAAGGGCGAAAGCCTGGTGCTCGACCCACGTCTGGTTTCCGCTTTGCGCACGGTGCTGTCGGACGAAACGCTGGATCAGGCGATGGTCGCGGAAATGCTCTCGCTGCCAAGCGAAGCGTACCTGACCGAAATCAGTGAAATCGCCGACGTGGACGCGATCCACACCGCCCGCGAATTCGCCCGTCAGCAACTGTCGGACAACCTGTTCGAGGCACTGTGGCTGCGTTATCAAGCCAACCGCGACCTGTCGAAGCAAACCCCGTATGTGGCCGAGGCCGAGCATTTCGCCCGTCGCGCGTTGCAGAACATCGCGCTGTCGTACCTGATGCTCAGCGGCAAGCCGCAAGTCCTGGCGGCAACCTTGGAACAGTTCGACAGCTGCGACAACATGACCGAGCGCCTGACCGCGCTGGCGGTGCTGGTCAACTCGCCGTTCGACGAGCAGAAAGCCAAAGCCCTGGCCAGTTTCGCCGAGCACTTCAAGGACAATCCGCTGGTCATGGATCAGTGGTTCAGCGTGCAGGCCGGCAGCACCTTGCCGGGCGGTCTGGAGCGCGTGAAGGCACTGATGCAGCACCCGGCGTTCAACATCAAGAACCCGAACAAGGTGCGTGCGCTGGTCGGTGCCTTCGCCGGACAGAACCTGATCAACTTCCACGCGGCGGATGGCTCGGGCTATCGCTTTCTCGCGGATCTGGTGATCGAACTGAACGGCTTCAACCCGCAGATCGCCTCTCGCCAATTGGCGCCGCTGACCCGCTGGCGCAAGTACGACAGCGCTCGTCAGGCGCTGATGAAGGCGGAGCTGGAGCGGATTCTGGCTTCGGGGCAGCTGTCCAGCGATGTGTATGAAGTGGTCAGCAAAAGCCTTGCCTGAAGTCTTTTCAGGGCAATAAAAAACGCCGCTCGATGAGCGGCGTTTTTGTGGGTGGGTGAAAACTATTTGCGCAGATCAAACCGATCCAGATCCATCACCTTCGCCCAGGCTGCAACGAAGTCCGTGACGAACTGTTCCTTCGCATCGGAACTGGCGTATACCTCGGCCAGCGCCCGCAGCACCGAGTTGGAACCGAACACCAGATCGACCCGGGTCGCCGTCCACTTCACGCTGCCGGTTTTACGGTCGCGGCCTTCGAACTCGGTTTTGGACGTTGGTTTCCATTCCACACCCATGTCCAGCAGATTGCGAAAGAAGTCGTTGGTCAAGGTGCTGGGTCTGTCGGTGAACACGCCGTGCTGGGTCTTGCCGACGTTGGTGTCCAGCACGCGCAGGCCGCCGATCAACACGGTCATTTCCGGCGCCGAAAGCGTCAGCAGTTGCGCCTTGTCGATCAGCAACGCTTCGGCCGGCACGCGATAAGTGCTGGCCGCGTAGTTGCGGAAGCCGTCGGTGTGCGGTTCAAGGAAGCCGAACGATTCGACGTCGGTTTGCTCCTGAGTCGCATCGGTGCGCCCCGGGTTGAACGGCACGGTCACCGTGTGCCCGGCGTTTTGCGCCGCTTGTTCGACCCCGGCATTACCGGCCAGCACGATCAGGTCCGCCAGCGAGACTTGCTTGCCTGCCGCCCCGGCGTTGAACTCGTTCTGAATGCCTTCGAGGACTTTCAATACCTTGTCCAGTTGCTCCGGCTGGTTGGCCTGCCAGAATTTCTGCGGTGCCAGACGCAGGCGCCCGCCATTGGCGCCGCCGCGTTTGTCCGAGCCCCGGAAGGTCGATGCGGCCGCCCAAGCGGTGGAGACCAGTTCCGAAACGGACAGCCCCGACGCCAGTACCTTGCCTTTCAGCGCCCTGATATCGCTGTCGTCCACCAGTGGATGCGTGGCCTCGGGAATCGGGTCTTGCCACAGCAGTTCTTCCTGGGGCAATTCCGGGCCGAGGTAGCGCGACAGCGGGCCCATGTCGCGGTGGATCAGCTTGTACCAGGCGCGGGCGAAGGCGTCGGCCAGTTGATCGGGATTGGCC
Source organism: Pseudomonas sp. 22085 (assembly GCF_052045815.1). Lineage (NCBI taxonomy): Bacteria > Pseudomonadati > Pseudomonadota > Gammaproteobacteria > Pseudomonadales > Pseudomonadaceae > Pseudomonas > Pseudomonas sp. 22085. The sequence goes on along the minus strand of NZ_JBQEQA010000026.1, from coordinate 54,056 downwards.
AGGAAGCGCCGCGAAATCTTCTCGTAGGCCGGGTCGAAACGCAGGGCCAGGTCGGAGGTGAGCATGGTCGGGTCGATGCGTTTGTTCGGGTCATGGGCGTGAGGAATGGTGCCAGCGCCGGCGCCGTTTTTCGGTTTCCACTGATGGGCGCCGGCGGGGCTCTTGGTCAGTTCCCACTCGAAGCCGAACAGGTTTTCCAGGTAGTTGTTGCTCCACTTGGTCGGGGTGGTGGTCCAGGTCACTTCCAGGCCGCTGGTGATGGTGTCGGCGCCTTTGCCGGTGCCGAAGCTGTTTTTCCAGCCCAGGCCTTGTTCTTCGAGGCCGGCGGCTTCCGGTTCCGGGCCGACGTTATCGGCCGGGCCTGCGCCGTGAGTCTTGCCGAAGGCGTGACCACCGGCGATCAGGGCGACGGTTTCCTCGTCGTTCATGGCCATGCGGCCGAAGGTTTCGCGGATGTCCTTGGCCGAGGCCACCGGGTCGGGATTGCCTTCCGGGCCTTCCGGGTTCACGTAGATCAGGCCCATCTGCACGGCGGCGAGCGGGTTCTCGAGGTTGCGTTCGCCCTGGTTGGTGCGGCTTTCCTCATTGCCGTGTTCGGCGGGCTCGGCTACCAGTGTGCCTTCGCCCGGCGGCTGCATGGATTCCGGATCCTTGCCGTAACGGTTGTCGCCGCCCAGCCATTTGTTTTCCGAGCCCCAGTACACGTCTTCGTCCGGTTCCCAGACGTCCGCGCGGCCACCGGAGAAACCGAAGGTCTTGAAGCCCATGGATTCCAGCGCGACGTTGCCGGTGAGAACGATCAGGTCGGCCCAGGAAATGTTGCGGCCGTATTTCTGTTTGATCGGCCACAGCAGGCGACGGGCCTTGTCGAGGCTGACGTTGTCCGGCCAGCTGTTGAGCGGGGCGAAACGTTGCTGGCCGGAGCCGGCGCCACCCCGGCCGTCAGCGGTGCGATAGGTGCCGGCGCTGTGCCAGGCCATGCGGATGAAGAGTGGGCCGTAGTGGCCGAAGTCCGCTGGCCACCACTCCTGGGAGTCGGTCATCAGCGCCGTCAGATCGCGTTTGAGGGCCTGGAAATCCAGGTTTTTGAAAGCCTTGGCGTAGTCGAAGTCCTTGCCCATCGGATCGGATGCGGGCGAGTGCTGACTCAGGATTTTCAGGTTCAGTTGATTCGGCCACCAATCGCGGTTCGTCGTGCCACCGCCGGCGGCGTGATTGAACGGGCATTTCGATTCATTTGCCATGTTCGGGATCCTTATCAGGTCTTCTGCGGCCGGCCCGTGCCGACTTCGGACTAGTAAGGCTAGACCCGACTCGGCGAGTCAGCTAATAGGCGAAGTATTGGGATCTGATAGACCTGCTCTCTCACAAACAACGATGAGTAATGATGATCGTGGTGCTTACTTCGAATAGTGATAAAAAACTGTCGTAAATGACAGTTGGGGCGTGCAGTCGTCAAGTATAGGTTTGAGTTGTGAAACATGTAAAAGTCCCTCCATCCTTAAAGAAGGAAGTTTGTATGAGCCAAAATGTAAATAGACCCAGCAAAGGTACTTTCGAGGCCTCTCTCAATGGCGTGAAGTTTCTTACCAGCACCTTGGTTAAATTTCACGAGACAAACAATGGGGACATCATTCAAGGTTATGACAATAACAATAATTTCATAGTTGTTTTTGTTGAACTATTAGCGGGAGGGCCACATAAAGTGATGTTTGACAAAAACGCACCGGTCGCGTGGACCGTCCAAATCGGCAATCAAATTTTTCCTATCAAATCCGGGCATGTGATCGTAACTTTTGACCAAGTTCACGAAAGCGTAAATGGTACAGTCAATCTCGTTTTGCAGGATGATGAAGGGACGGTGACCGGGGATTTTAATATCACTAACCTGGTTTAACCCAATAAGAAGCCGATTCAGGCAGACAATGCGGCGGCCGGTGCGCTTTACCATCCAGGAGCAGCCTTCGGGTCGCTCCTGCATTGTCCACGGCGATCAACTGGATTGCGCCGTCTCGTCAGCCGGCGTTTCATCCAGCATATCTTCCTGCCCCGGCAGTTCGGTGATCACGCTGAAGTCACTGACTTCCACCGCGCCCAGCCCATACCCCAACAAGTGGAACGAAAACGCCTTGCGCGGTTGCGGGTTGTCGAAGCTGAAGTCCATTTCCAGCGGCTGATCCGCCGTTGCGACCATCTCGGTCGGCAGGCCCAGTTGCACGTCCTGCTCGAACTCCTTGGCCTTGAGCTGAATGTACGCCGCCTGCTGCGGATCCACCGAACGCACGGTCAGGCGCACGCGGGTGTGGGAGCCCTTGGGCATTTCCAGGTATTGCGCGCCGATCAGGTTGTCGGCCCAGTCGTCCTTGATCTGCGCTTGCAGCGGGATGACGTTGGCGCTGCCGAACTGATAGCGCTGGTTGAGCGGGGTGCGCAGCAGCGACAGGTCCAGGGCGGAGGCGCGGGCGGCGATGTCCCGGGCATTCTGGCCGCTGGCGTTGCCCTTGAACGTGGCGCTTTCGGCGATGAATCCTTCACTGGCGTAATTGCGGCAACGGCGTGGCATGTCGCATTCGGTCAGGAGGCCGCGACCGTCGTGATAACGCAGCTTGCCGTTGGTGAACGACATGATTTCGCGGCCCGAATCGTAATCGCGAAACAGCGAGCGACCGCTGAGGGCGGAAGGCACCGGAAAGTCGAAGTAATCCAGAATCGACGCGCTCAGGTCGACGTGACCGTAGACCCCGGCGTTAAGGCGCGGCAGTTGCGCCTGCTCCGGCGCGAGGGTCAGGTTGAAGCCCCAGGACGACGCGAGGCGTACGCCGTCGATGCCGTGGGACTCGTCCGAGGTGATGACCACCAGCGTGTCTTTCAGCACGCCCTGGCGTTCGAGGCCGCTGAGAAACTGTTCCAGTGCATCGTCCAGATAACCGACGGCGGCTTGCTTGGGTGTGTCGTAGCGTTGCAGGTATTCCTCCGGCGCGGAGTAGGGCTGGTGGGTGCCGACGGTCAGCAGCGTGAGCATCCACGGCTGTTTCTGCTTTTTCAGGTCGCCGACGTATTTCAGCGCGCCTTCGAAGAACGCCTTGTCATCCTTGCCCCACGGGAATTCCAGGTAGTTGGCGTTGGTGAACCACTCCAGGCCATGGGTCGCATCGAACCCGATGTGCGGCATGATCTTGTCTTTGGCCATGAACCGCAGCCCTGCGCCTTGCAGGTAGTGAGTGGCAAAACCGTGCTGACGCAACTGAGCCGGCAGACAGGCCTGATTGCGCTCGTGCTGGGTCAGCATTTCCACGCCTTTGGGCGTGCCGTTGTCGAGCTTGTCGTAATCGCCGCAGAGCATGGCGTACAGACCGCGAATGGTCTGGTGGGTGTGCAGCACGTAATCCGGGGTGTTCATGCCGCGCTCGGCCCAGCGGCTGAGGTTGGGCATCAGGTCTTCCTGATAATGGCTGCCGATGGCCTGGCGATTGGCGCCGATGTAGGCGCCGGGAATGCCTTCGAGCGCGACGATCAGCACATTGCGCGCCTGGCCCTTGGCCGCCAGCAGCGGGTGACCGTTCAGATCGACATCGGTGAGGCCGGCCATCGGTGGGGGAGCAACCTGAGTGTCGCCGTCCAGCCATTCTTCGGTCTGCATCTGCACGTCGGCGACCTGCGCGGCGAGCAGTTGGTGCGGCAGGTTGTACAGACGCCATGGGTCGGCATCGCTCGGGTTCAGGTGCTGCGCGCCCCAGTACGCGCAGAACAGCAGCACCGGCGTCGCCCAGGCTGTGCGGGGCAGAGCGCGAACCGGTGTTGCACGTCGAGTCCAATGACTGAGCAGCCACAGGGCCAAGGCCACCAGCAGCGCAACCGCCACGCCGGGATGGGCGAAGCCGCCGCCGGTGGAGTTTTCCACGAACTGCGGGTCGATCAGGTAATGCAGGTCTGCCACGGTCGGCAGGCGACCGACTGCGCTGACCAGTTCAGCGGTCGCCACCGCCAGCAATCCCCAGAACAGCAGCACCGGCAGCGCCAGCCACCAGGGACGACGATGCAACAAAACCAACAGCAGACTGCCGATGGCCAAGTCCGAGAGGTAACCGAACAGGCTCGACCAGCCGAGCGCCGCGCGAAGGCACACCGGCACGATCAGTACCATCAAAACCAGAGAAAGAAGGCGGGCATCCAGGCGCCGCAGCCGTTGAAAAAGAGCGCTCACAAAAAAAGACCTTCCAGCCATTAAACCGTCATAAAAGTGTGGGCGATGATACCAAGGGTGGGCTGTCTGATCGCCTTTTTAAACGGCTGGGTGATCTGGTTCCGGAGGGCGCTGTTAGCCACCCGGATGAGCTGGGGCCTTGATTGGCGACCGTCATGGCGGTTTTCCGGCCTGATTGCGGCGGCGGTTTTATTGTTTCAGGCTGTTTAAGCGGCATTCACCTGCGTGTGACATTGTTCCCCCGAAGCGGTCAGCGTAGAGGCGTCGGCGAGCAACGGGTTGCAGCGGTGTCCGATGGCCAGGACGCGGACTTGCAAGCGTTTCTGCAAGGCAGACGTTCAGGTGATATCAATATGCGATAACGGTATTTAAATTTCGTTTTTTATAGCGATAGAGTCCCGCCTCACAAATTTCCCTGTAAATCACTGCGAGGTTGTCATGACCCTACCGTTCAAACGTTCTGCACTGACGCTGCTGGCGGCCTCGCTGGCCGGCGCACTGCTCGGCAACACTGCGCAAGCCGAAGGCAAGATCAGCATCGCCCAGCAATTCGGCATCGGTTATCTGATTCTGGATGTGGTGCGCGATCAGCAATTGATCGAGAAACACGGCAAGGCTCAGGGTCTGGACATCAAGGTCGACTGGAACAGCATTTCCGGCGCCACCGCGATGAACGAAGCATTGCTCACCGGATCGCTGGACGTGGTCTCGGCGGGCGTGCCGCCGATGCTCACCGTATGGGATCGCACCAAGGGCAAGCAGAACGTCAAGGCCATCGCTTCACTGGGCTCGATGCCCAACTACCTGCTGACCAATAATCCGAACGTGAAAACCCTCAAGGACTTCAGCGACAAGGATCGCATCGCCGTGCCGGCGGCGGGCGTGGGCTTCCAGTCACGCACGCTGCAGATCGAAACGGCCAAGGAATTCGGCAATGACCACTACAAGAAATTCGACGACATCTCCGTCAGCCTGCCGCACCCGGATGCCACGGCTGCACTGATCGCCGGCGGCTCGGAAATCAACGCGCACTTCTCCAGCCCGCCGTTTCAGTATCAGGCGTTGCAGAATCCCAACGTGCATAAAGTGTTGAGTTCCTACGATGTGCTCGGCGGTCAGGCCACGTTTAACGTGCTCTACACCACGGAAAAATTCCACGACGAAAACCCGAAAACCTACAAGGCCTTCTATGACGCCTTGGTCGAGGCCGAGAAGATCATCAAGGCCGATAAACCTGCGGCGGCTCAAGCCTACATTCGGGTTGAACAGTCGAAACTGCCGCTGGCGCTGGTTGAGAAAATCGTCACCGATCCGGAAATCGATTTCACCGTGGTGCCGCAACGCACCTTTATCTATGCAGAGAAATTGCAGGAGCTGGGCGTGCTGAAGAACAAGGCGGACAGCTGGAAGGATTATTTCTTTGAAGAGGCGCATGGCGGGGCGGGGAGTTGAGCTGCCGTGATTGCTGAACCATCCGCCCGTCCTCTTGCCGGATGAGCGCGCATCAGGTATGCCCGTACTCGAAAGCGACGCGCAATAACATCGAGGCCGAGGTGACGCTGGTTTGAAACAGCGACGGCCTGCCGCATTGCGCGGGCAGGCCGGCTCGATCAGGCGATCAATGCATCTTGCTGTGATCGTGGCCTTCCATGGTCAGCGCCTTGACTGGTGCTTTCACTTCAACGGTTTCTTTTTCGCCCTTGGCGTTTTCCACGGTCAGGGTCAGCGGCACGCTGTCGCCTTCCTTCAACTGAGCGGTCAGGCCCATCAGCATCACATGGTAGCCATTCGGATCGAAGTTGATGGCTTTGCCCGCCGGCAGGTCGACCGATTTCACCGGGCCCATGCTCATCACGTCGTTCTTCATGGTCATCTCATGAATCTGCACGTCCTTGGCCGCCGGCGAAGCAACGCTGAGCAGCTTGCTGTCGCTGTCGGCGGTGACGGTCATGAACGCGCCGCTGGCCGACTGGTTCGGCACCGTCGCACGCACCCAGGCGTCGTCGACTTTGGTCTGCGCCGATACCTGGAAAGCCAGTCCCAGCAGGGACAGGCCCAGTGCGGCACGTTTGATGTGGTTCAGAAAAGGGTTCATCAGCAGACCTCCATGACGGTAAGCAAATCTTCCGTGCACTCTTGTGCAGAAAGCGATTGAGACAGGCCCACACGCAACGTGCCCCGGGTGTCGTAGACATAACTGGTGGCGGTGTGGGAAAGGGTATAGGTGTCGCCGGCCGGGACTTTTTCGTAGAACACGTCGAATTCCTTGGCCGTGGCCTTGGTTTCTTCGAGAGTGCCGTACAGCGCGACGAAGCTTGGATCGAAGGTCTTGACGTAGGAGTCGAGGATTTCCGGCGTGTCGCGTTCCGGGTCGAGGGTGATGAACACCACTTGCAGGATGTCGCCGTCCTTGCCCATCAGCTTCTTGATTTTCGCGGCGCGGGCCAGCGTCGTCGGGCAGATCGCCGGGCACTGGGTGAAACCGAAGAAGATCATCGGCATCAGGCCGCGAAAGCTCGACAGCGTCACGGTGTTGCCTTCGGTGTCTTTGAGCTTGAAGGTGCGTCCGAGGATCTTGTCGCTCAGATCCTTGCCATACTTGTACGACAGTTCGCCGCGGGTGTCGCAGCCGGCGAGCAGGCCGAGACCGAGCACGCCCATTCCCGCAAGCACCTTGCGGCGAGTCAACAAAGCCGTCATTTCATACCGCCCTTTGGAGCCCGCCGGTCGGCAGGACAGGCGGGCGGGTTAACCGTAAAAGCGGCGCATGATACCAAAATGATCCGGCAGGTCGGTTTTTGATCACCCGTCAATGTCGGAACGGGCGACAAAAGGTGTAAGAAAAAATGACTCAAGGTGTTGGCGGAAGTGGCTCGACCGGGCTCCAGCCGCCGCCCAGCGCGGTGTACAGATTCACTTGCGCCACCAGCTGCGCCAACCGATCGGTAATCAGTCCTTGCTGGGAACTGAACAGCGAACGCTGGGCATCAAGGAACGTCAGGCTGCTGTCGACGCCGCTGCGATAGCGGTGTTGTGCCATGTCGTAATAATCCTGGGTTGCCTGCACCAGATCGCGTTGGGCCTGGAGCTGTTGTTCGTAGGTCTGGCGCGCTGCGAGGCCGTCGGACACTTCCTGGAATGCCGTCTGAATGGTCTTTTCGTACTCGGCGACGGTGATGTCCTTCTGTAGCTTCGCGTAATCCAGGCTGGCCCGCAGGCTGCCGGCGTTGAAAATCGGCAGGTTGATCTGCGGCTGGAACGTCCAGGCCCCGGAGCCGCCCTTGAACAGCCCGGACAGATCGCGGCTGGATGTCCCGGCATTGGCGGTCAGGCTGACACTCGGAAAAAAAGCCGCCCGCGCCGCGCCGATGTTGGCATTGGCGGCGCGCAGCTTGTATTCGGCCTGGAGAATGTCCGGCCGGCGTTGCAGCAGATCCGACGGCAACCCGGCCGGCACGGTTGCCACCAGATCACTGTCCAGCGGACGCGCCGGCAGGTGCTCGGGCACCGGCGCGCCCACCAGCAACGTCAGGCTGTTCAAGTCCTGGGCGACCTGGCGCTGATAACGGGCCAGGCTCGCGCGGGTGCTGTCGACACTGGTCTGCGCCTGAATCTGATCCAGCGCCGAGGACTTGCCGGCCTCGCGGTTGCGAGTGGTCAGGTGCAGGCTGCGCTCGTCGGCGGCCAACGTTTCCTGAGCCAGCGCCAACAACTCCTGATCGGCGCGCCAGGTCAGGTAGGCATTAGCGACATTGGCCACCAGACTCAATTGCGCACTGCGCCGCGCCTCTTCGGTGGACAGCCAGGTCAGCAGCGCCTGCTCGCTGAGGCTGCGCACCCGGCCGAAAAAGTCCAGTTCATAGGCGCTGATGCCCAGATTCACCGAGTAGGTCGAGGTGATTGCCGCTTGGGTGCGAGTCACGCTGGACGGCAGCCGCTGACGCAGCTCGTTGGCGTTGGCCGACACCGCCGGCAGCAGGTCGGCGCGCTGGATGCGGTATTGCGCCTGAAACGCCTCGACATTCAGGGCAGCTACCCGCAGATCGCGATTGTTGACCAGCGCGCTTTCAATCAATTGCTGCAACGCCGGGTCATTGAACAGCGCGCGCCAGTCATCGAGGCGCAGAGTGGCCGGGGATTGCGCTGCATACGCCGGACCTTGCGGATACTGCGCAGCGCTCGGCGATGCCGGTCGCTGGTAATCGGGAATCAACGTACAGCCGCCCAGTAGCAGCGCCGCGCACAGCAGGGAAATCGACAACCTGGACATCAAACAGCCTCGTTCATGAAAGAGCGGACGCCGGGCGCCCGAAATGAGAAACGCCGGATCAGGCCCCGGCCATCCATTTCGCCAGACCGTGTCGCCCGCTGACCCCAAGCTTGGCGGCCGCACGCTTGAGGTAGGTCTCGATCGAGCTGTTCTTGACCCGCAATTTTTCCGCCATCTGCGGCACGGTGCCGCCGGTCAGCAGACCCAGACAGACCTCTTTCTCACGCACCGACAAGGTGATGTCGCCTAGCGCCAGACGCTCGTCGAACACCTGTTGCAAAGGCGTCTGGGGTTGATCGGCTTGTGGCGCGCGGAGTTGGCGGGCGGTGACTTGGCGACTGATGTGCGCGTGGCGTTCGATCAAGGGCAGCAGGGTGTCGGACAGGCGCTTGAGGAACGACAGTTCCGGCAGGGAAAACACCCGATGCGTGCGGGGGCGGTAGAACGAGATGACGCATCGGCGGTTGGACGCGCGCGATACCAGGTTGCATTGGTGGACACTGTGGTGCGGGTGTCGATGCTGGAGCGAGGCTTTCAGTTGAATCAACAGCGAGTCGTTCATTTCGATCATCTGCTGCAACAGCGGGTGGTCATCCGGGTGCTGCAACGGATCCGGGGGCGCAAAGGTGTCCGGCAAACCCGCACTGCCCAACGCCTTGATCTCGACCACGCTGGACTGCCGTTCGTCCAGGGTCCACTCACTGAGATGGACGCGGTTGACCGGAACGAGGCTGTCGACCAGTTGGAACATGTTCGAGGCAAAACGCTCGTTGCCGGTGCTGGCAATCAACTCCCCCAGCTGCCAGTAGAAGTGCGGATTTTCCATGTTGCGAAGACTGCCGGTCAGATTCATATCCTTGTCATCCTTGATTTAAAGCCATTGCCGAATCGTCTGCCGTGCATGCACCCGTGAAACACCCACCCCACCGTTTCTCCATGAAATCGATCTGGAGCGGGATTTAAGCCTATGCATTTGTCCTACGTCTGTAGGGGAAAACAGGGACACAAAATGCCACCATCTCCGAAAAAATGGCGTCACGTTTCTGTCAGATGAGTGTGTCAGTTCACGTTGTCCGTGACTGTACGGTCTAGTACGAACCCCGGAATCCGGGGCTCGTCCCGCCGCGCTCCGAGTTTGCGAGGCGCTACCCGATAGCAAAGTGTGGCGATTGTCCTACAGGATTTTCAGCTATTTCTTTCCGAACTTTTAGGGGAATCGCTGACTTCTGCGGCCTTGTTGCCTCGCAGAACTGTACAAAGTGAGGAGAGTTGTCCGGGTTTCACGTGTCACGCGGATTTCAGGGCCGATGCTTGAATACGCGCCAAATCACGTGAGATGGATCTTATGAACCAATTTGCTGCCGATGCGGCGGACGGTCTGTCCGCGACTTCCGAGGCGTTCCCGCTGACCTCTGCCCAGCGCGACATCTGGCTCGATCAACTGCGTCAGGGGAGTTCGCCGATGTACAACATCGGTGGCTATGTCGAACTGACCGGCCCGCTGGATCCGGCGCTGATGCAGGCGGCGCTTGAAGGTCTCGTGGCCAGGCATGACGCCATGCGCACGATTCTGTTGCCGGGGGCCGGTGAGCATGGGCTGCCGTTGCAGTGTTTTGCCCCGGCCATGCCGGTGCCGATGCAGGTCCACGATTTTCGCCGCCATCCTGATCCACACGCCGATGCGCGCCAGCTGAGTCAGCAATGCATTGAGCAGCCGTTCCTGCTGGACGGCGGGCCGTTGTACCGGTTTTGTCTGATCTGGCTCGATGACGACTGTCACTGGCTCTCACTCCAGGCCCATCACCTGATCGTCGATGGCTGGGGGTTCGGCGAGATGCTCAAATCCCTCGACGAGATTTACAACGCGCTGGCGCTCGGACAGCAGCCGCCCGATTCGGCGCCGTCCTATGTCGATTTCATCCATGACGATGCGCGATATTTTCAGTCCCCCCGTTACGCCCGCGACCGTACGTATTGGCTGGACAAATACCAGCACCGGCCCGAGCCGTTATTGTTGCCGCGTTATCAGGAACGCTTTGCCGACGCTGCCGCACCGACGCGGATTTTCTCGCAGGTGTTTCCGGCTCGCTTGCACGAGCGCATGAAGCAGGTGGCCCGGGAGTACGGCGCCTCGGCGTTTCATGTGCTGCTGGCAGCGATCCATGTGTATTTCAGCCGCAGCGCCCAGCGTGACGAATGGGTGGTGGGGGTGCCGCTGCTCAACCGCTCCGGCGCCCGGTTCAAATCAACCCTGGGGCTGTTCACCCAGGTCAGCGCGGTGCGCATGGGGTTTGGTCGCGAGTTGTCATTCAAGACGCTGGTCAAGGCGATTCACGACGAATTGAAAAAAGACTTCCGCCACCAGCGTTTTCCCTTGAGCGAGATGAACCGCGCCCTCGGCTTGCTGCGCGAGGATCGCTCGCAGCTGTTCGAAGTGACCGTGTCCTATGAGCGCGACGCCCATGAATATCGCTATGGCGAAGCACAGGGGCGAGTGGTCAAAGTGTCGAACCACGAAGAGGGTACGCCGCTGTCCGTGCACTTGCGCAGCAGCCGGGGCGACGACGAGGACAGTCTGTACATGGTGTACAACGAAGCCTACTTTAACGCCGATGAAATCGCGGCGCTGAGCGGGCGCTTGCTGTGGGTGCTGGAGCAGGGGCTTGAAGAACCCGCGCTGGCAGTGGGCGATTTCAACCTGAGCCTGCCGGCCGAAACGGCGTTGCTGCAGCAATGGAATGACACACGCGCGGAATATCCTCAAGACCTGACCATTCACCAGCGCATCGAAGCGCAAGCGGCGACGCGGCCGGATGCAGTAGCGGCCGAATCCCAGGGACAGCGGCTGACCTATGCCGAGCTGAACCGACAGGCCAACGCTCTCGCTCATCACTTGATCGGGCTCGGTGTACGACCCGATGACCGCGTTGCACTCATCGCCCGCCGAGGGCTGGACACACTGGTTGCGCTGCTGGCGATCCTCAAGTCCGGCGCCGCTTACGTGCCGGTCGATCCGGCCCACCCTGCGGAACGGCTGAGCTATTTGTTGAGCGACAGCGCTCCGGTCGTGATCCTGACCCAGCGCGATCTGCGCGAACGCTTGCCGGTGCTGGACGTGCCGCTTATCGAAATCGATCCACGCGGCTGGCCGATCAACGATCTCAACCCTGACGTCTCGGGGCTGACCACCGCGCACCTGGCCTACGTGATCTACACCTCCGGCTCCACCGGCCAGCCGAAAGGCGTGATGGTCGAACATCACACGTTATCGAATCTGGTCGACTGGCATTGCACAGCCTTCGACCTGTGCGCTGGCCGCCACACTTCAAGCCTCGCCGGCTTCGGTTTCGACGCCATGGCCTGGGAGGTCTGGCCGGCATTGTGTACCGGGGCGACTTTGCACCTGGCGCCGTCTCGTGACGGCGGCGAAGACATCGACGCGCTGCTCGACTGGTGGCGCGCGCAGCCGCTGGACGTGAGTTTCCTGCCGACCCCGATTGCCGAGTACGCCTTCAGCCGCCACCTCGAACACCCGACCCTGCGCACGCTGCTGATCGGCGGTGATCGCCTGCGCCAGTTCAATCGCCAGCAGACGTTCGCGGTGATCAACAACTACGGCCCGACCGAAGCCACAGTCGTCGCCACCTCGGGCCGAATCGAACCGGGCCGGCCGCTGCACATCGGCAAACCCGTGAGCAATACCACGGCCTATCTGCTGGATGACCGACAACGCCCGGTGCCGATTGGCGTTCCCGGCGAGTTGTACGTTGGTGGCGCCGGCGTCGCGCGGGGTTACTTCAACCGCCCTGAGCTGACCGCCGAACGTTTTCTCGACGATCCTTTCAGCCGCCAGCCCAACGCGCGGATGTACCGCACCGGCGACCTCGCACGCTGGCGCCCTGACGGCACTATCGAATACCTGGGCCGCAACGACGATCAGGTGAAAATCCGTGGCGTGCGCATCGAGCCCGGTGAAATCGAAGCCGCGTTGAGCAGCCATGAATCGGTGCGCGATGCGGTGGTGCAGGTACGCGACGGGCAGTTGCTGGCCTGGTTCACCGAACGCCAGCCGCTGGATATCACGCAGCTGCATGCTCACCTCAAGACCCGTCTGCCCAGCGCGATGCTGCCATCGGCTTACGTACGCTTGACGGCGTTGCCCCTGACGGCCAACGGCAAACTGGATCGCCAGGCGTTGCCGGCGCCGGGGCCAGAGGCGTTGATCCGCCGCGAGTACGAGGCCCCGCAAGGCGATATCGAAATCCTCCTGGCGCAGATCTGGGCCGAGGTGCTGCAAGTGGGGCGGGTAGGGCGTCACGATCACTTCTTCGAACTGGGTGGGCACTCGCTGCTGGCGGTCAACCTGATCGAGCGAATGCGCCAGCTCGGCATGAGCAGCGATGTGCGCGTGCTGTTTGGCCAGCCGACCCTGGCGGCACTGGCCGCATCGGTGGGCAGTGGCCGCGAGGTCGAAGTGCCGGCCAACCGTATTGCGCCAGGTTGCACGCAGATCACCCCGGACCTGTTGCCGTTGGTAGAACTGGATCAGGTCACCCTCGACCGGATCATCGCCACCGTGCCGGGCGGGGCGGCCAACGTGCAGGATATTTATCCGCTGGCGCCGTTGCAGGAAGGCATCCTTTATCACCACATCACTGCCGCGCAGGGCGATCCATACCTGCTGCAATCGCAACTGGCGTTCGACAACGTCGAGCGGGTCGAGGCCTATGCGGCGGCGCTGCGTCAGGTCATGGCGCGCCACGATATTCTGCGCACTGCGGTGGTCTGGGAAGGTTTGACCACTCCGCTGCAGGTGGTCTGGCGCGAAGCCGAGTTGCCGGTGCAGGAAGTCACGCTGGATCCGGTCGGGGGCGATGTCCTTGCGCAACTGCATGAGCGCTTCGATGCCCGGCGGTATCGCATCGATGTCAGTCAGGCGCCGCTGATCCGGCTGATGTATGCCCGCGACCCGGCCCACGGGCGGATCGTGGCGATTCTGTTGTTCCATCACCTGGCGCTGGATCACATCGCGCTGGAAGTCCTGCGCCATGAAATGCGCGCCAACTTGCTGGGGCTTGATGAACCGCTGTCGCCAGCGGTGCCGTATCGCAATTACGTAGCGCAGACCCGGCTCGGTGTCAGCGAGCAGGAACATGAAGCGTTCTTCCGCGAGATGCTTGCCGACATCGACGAGCCGACGCTGCCGTTCGGTTTGCAGGACGTGCAGGGTGACGGGCGCGGTATTGATGAAGCCGTACGCACGCTTGCGCCTGAACTGGACCGACGTTTGCGTGTTCAGGCGCGACAGGCCGGCGTCAGCGTGGCCAGCCTGATGCACCTGGCCTGGGCGCAGGTGCTTGCCGCGACCTCGGGGCAGCAACACGTGGTGTTCGGCACCGTGTTGATGGGTCGCATGCAAGGCGGCGAGGGCGCGGATCGGGCGCTCGGGGTATTCATCAATACTTTGCCATTGCGGGTGGACATGGACCGGGGCGCGCGCGATGCGGTGCTGCTCACCCACGCCCGACTGACCGACTTGCTCGGGCACGAACATGCATCACTGGCGCTGGCCCAGCGTTGCAGCGGCGTTGCGTCACCGGCACCGCTGTTCAGTGCGTTGCTCAACTATCGGCACACCGACCTTGAGGCGCAGGAATCGGCGTCGGACCCAGCCTGGCAAGGCATCCAGACTCTGGACAACGAAGAGCGCACCAACTACCCGATGACCCTGAGCGTCGATGATCTGGGCAACGCCTTGCAGATCACCACGCGGACCCTGATCAGCATCGGTGCCCGGCGCATCGGCGACTACGTGCAGACCGCGTTGCAGGCACTGGTCGATACCCTTGAGCAGGCACCGCAACAGCCGCTGAATCGCTTGCCGATCCTGCCGGCAGCAGAGCTTGAGCAACTGCTGGTCGAGTTCAATGCCAGCGAAGTCGATTGCCCGCTCGATCAGCCGCTTCAGGTGCTGTTCGAGCAACAAGTCCAGCGCAGGCCGGACGCCATCGCATTGCAGGCTGGCGAGCAACAACTGACCTATCGGCAACTGAACGAACAGGCCAACCGTCTGGCGCATCATCTACGCGAGCAAGGCGTGCAGCCCGATTCGCGAGTGGCGATCTGTGTCGAACGCAGCCTGGATCTGGTGATCGGCTTGCTCGGCATTCTCAAGGCCGGCGGCGCGTATGTGCCGCTGGACCCTGACTATCCGCTGGAACGCCTGCATTACATGTTGCAGGACAGCACGCCGGTTGCGGTGCTTGTACACGAAACCACCTGCAATCTGTTGGGCGAGCCGGGTGTGCCGGTCATCGATTTCGACCGCTGCACCTGGCAGGGCGCATCGACTGAAAACCTGCAAATACCGGGTCTGAGCGCTTCAAACCTGGCCTACATGATCTACACCTCGGGCTCCACCGGCACGCCGAAGGGCGTGATGATCGAGCATCGAAGCGCCTGCAACATGGTGCACTGGGGCTCGCAGATCAGCCCGCCGACCGAGCACGGCGCGCTGTTGCAGAAAGCGCCGTTCAGCTTCGACAGTTCGGTGTGGGAGATTTTCTGGCCGCTGTGTTCCGGCCTGCGGCTGGTGCTGGCGCGTCCCGACGGCAACCGCGATTCGGCGTATGTGACCCAGGTGGTACGCGAACGGCAGATCACCGTGGTCAAGTTCGTGCCGGCGCTGCTGCAACAGTTCATCGAACAGGAGGATGTCAGCCAGTGCACCAGTCTGACCGACGTGCTCAACGGTGGCGGCGAGCTGACCGCCGCACTGGCCCGGCGCGTCCGCGAGCGCCTGCCGTGGGTACGTCTGCATAACGTCTATGGCCCGACCGAAACCACGGTCGACAGCACCGGCTGGACGCTGGAGCCGGACCAACCGGTGCCGGAGGCCGTGGTGCCAATCGGCAAGGCCCTGAGCAACACCCGACTCTACGTGCTGGATGCCCACGATCAACCGGTGCCATTCGGTGTCAGCGGCCACCTGCACATCGGCGGGGTCGGGGTCGCGCGGGGGTATCTGGGCTTGCCGGACATGCAGGCCGAACGCTTCATCGACAGCCCGTTCGTGGCCGGTGATCGCCTGTACCGTACCGGCGATCTGGTGCGTTACCGGGCTGACGGCAACCTCGAATTCCTCGGGCGCAACGACTTCCAGATCAAGCTGCGCGGCCTGCGTCTGGAACCGGGGGAGATCGAGGCGCGACTGATCGACCATCCAGCAGTGCGTGAAGCGGTGGTGCTGGTGCGGGACGAGCGGCTGGTGGCGTATTTCACCGTGCGTGAAGGCTTGGATGTGCCGCGCATCGAAACCTTGCGCGCCCATGTGCTCGAGCGTTTGCCGGAGTACATGGCGCCGGGCGCTTACGTGAAACTCGACGCGTTGCCCCTGACCCCCAACGACAAGGTCGACCGCAAAGCCTTGCCGGCACCGGGGGCTGAGGCGGTGCTCAGTCGCCGCTACGAGGCGCCCGAGGGCGAAGTCGAAATCCGGCTGGCGCAGATCTGGGCCGAAGTGCTGCAACTGGAGCAGGTCGGGCGTAACGACCACTTCTTTGAGCTGGGCGGGCATTCGTTGCTGGCGGTCAGTCTGGTGGCGCGCATGCGTCAGGCCGGGCTGCACGTCGATGCGCGGACGCTGTTCAGTCAGCCGACCCTGGCCGCGCTGGCGGCGCAGACCTCGGACCAGGCAAAGCAGCTGGAAGTCCCGCAAACCACCATACCAACGCTCAGCCGCAAACGCCGGCTCTGAGCCGACACCGGCGTNAATCGACGCCATGACTGGTCGGTCACGGGTCTTGTCCCCGCTTCCCATGTCAGACACCCAAGCCCCGATGTTTTAGCTTTTCCAGGCTGCGCGCCGCCGTACGGACTCGCCGCTGCGCGCTCCTTTTTTCTGAATTTACAGCAGGTTACCCCCATGCAATTTCGCGAGCTGATGGCTGTTATTTCCACCCATGCGATCCGCCTTCAACAGGACGATGAAGACCTGGTCATTCTGGGCGATGACGACGCACTGGACGATGCGTTGTGGGACAGCCTCGCCAAACACAAGGCGCAGTTGCTGGAGCTGGTGGCGAGCCACGGCGGCGACTGGTCGAGCCCGGCGCTGCGCATCACCCCGGACATGCTGCCGCTGGTGCAGCTGGATCAGTCGGCCATCGACCGTATCGTCGCCACCGTGCCGGGCGGCGTGGTGAATGTGCAGGACATCTATCCGCTGGCGCCGCTGCAGGAGGGGTTGCTTTATCACCATCTCTCCGCGCCGGAGGGGGATCCCTATGTGTCGCAGGCGCGGTTCACGTTCGACAGTCGCGAACGGCTGGAGGCATTCACCGAAGCGTTGCGTCGGGTGATCGAGCGCCATGACATTTTGCGCACCGCCATCCTCTGGGAGCATCTGGACGAACCTGTGCAGGTGGTCTGGCGTGAAGCCCCGCTGGTCTGTGAGGAAGTCGATCTGAATGACCGTGAGGATGTACTCGCGCAATTGCTGGCACGCCACGACCCACAATACTTCCGCCTCGATCTGCAACAGGCCCCGTTGCTGCGGCTGGTGTTCGCCGAGGATCCGGCCAACGACCGGGTGGTCGCATTGTTGCTGTTCCATCACATGATCATGGATCACGTCGCGCTCGATGTGGTACGCCGGGAAATTCAGGCCTACCTGTCAGGCCGCGATGCCGAAGTCGCGAGGGCGGTGCCGTTTCGCGACCACCTGGCGAGGGCACGTCTGGGGTCGGATGAGCAAGCGCATCAAGACTTTTTCCGCGAGATGCTCGGCGACATCGACGAGCCGACGCTGCCCGGTGGCTTGCACGATGTACAAGGTGACGGGCAGGGCATCGAGGAAGTTTCGTGCATGCTCGACAGCGATCTGAGCCAGCGCCTGCGTACCCACGCGCGACAATCGGGGGTGAGCGTGGCGAGCCTGATGCACCTGGCCATGGCGCGGGTGCTGGGTCAGCTGTGCGGGCGCTCGGTGGTGGTGTTCGGCACCGTTCTGCTGGGCCGGATGAACGCGGCTGACGGTGTCGAACAGGCCTTGGGGATGTTCATCAATACGCTGCCTTTGCGGGTGGATGTCGGCGGGTCGAGCGTTCATGACGGCGTGTTGGCGACGCACCGGCGCCTGACCGCGCTGCTCGCCCATGAGCAGGCGTCCCTGGCGCTGGCCCAGCGTTGCAGCGCCGTGGCGGTGCCGACGCCGCTGTTCAGCGCCATGCTCAACTACCGCCACAGCAGCGTGGAGGAAGTCGCCGAGGTGATCGAGCTGTCGCCGGGGGTGCACGTGTTGGGCGCCCGCGAGCGCACCAATTACCCGTTGACGGTCAACATCGATGACCTTGGTCAGGACCTGCGCATCACGGTGCTGGCCGACGTGACGCTTGGCGCCTCACGCATCGCCGGCTACCTGCGCACGGCACTGGAAAGTCTCGTCGATGCGTTGCAGAACGATCCGCAAGCCGCATTGCACAGCCTGAACATACTGCCGCCTGCCGAGCGAGAACACTGGCTGCATGGCGTCAATACACCAAAGGCGAAGTTTGCCGACACGCCTTTGATCCATCAGCAATTCGAAGCCCATGCGCACACCCGGCCCGAGGCGGTCGCCTTGCTGTTCGAGGGCCGTACTTACACTTATGAAGCCCTCAACCGCCAGGCCAACCAAGTGGCCCACCGTTTGCTCGCCCTCGGCATTCGTCCGGATGACCGGGTAGCGATCTGCGTTGAGCGCGGTCCGCAAATGATCGTCGGCCTGCTCGGTGTGCTCAAGGCGGGCGCCGGTTATGTGCCGATCGATCCGGCTTATCCGCTGGAGCGCATCACCTTCACCCTGCAAGACAGTGCGCCGGTGGCGGTGCTGATGCAGGCCGCGACTCTGGATCGGATTGCCGGGCTACCCGTGCCGCAGATCGACCTCGATAACGACGATTTGCAGACCGAACCTGAATTCAACCCGCAGATCCCGGACTTGAATCCGGCGCATCTGGCCTACGTGATCTACACCTCTGGCTCCACCGGGCTGCCCAAAGGGGTGATGGTCGAGCACCGCAACGTGGCACGCCTGTTTGGCGCGACCCACGATTGGTTCCGGTTCAATGCGCAAGACGTCTGGGCGTTGTTCCATTCGTTTGCCTTTGACTTCTCGGTCTGGGAAATCTGGGGTGCGCTGGCGTACGGCGGACAGTTGCTGGTGGTGCCGCAACACATCAGTCGCTCGCCGGACGAGTGCTATGCGTTGCTCTGCCGCTCGGGTGTCACCGTACTCAACCAGACACCAAGCGCGTTCCGCCAGTTGGTCGCCGCGCAGGGCCGCAGCCCGTTGCAGCATTCGCTGCGCGAAGTGATTTTTGGCGGTGAGGCACTGGATCCGGGATCGCTCAAACCCTGGTATGCGCGGGTCGGTAACGCCGGCACCCGGCTGGTGAACATGTACGGCATCACCGAAACCACGGTGCATGTGACCTATCGACCGCTGGTGGCGGCAGACGCGCAATTGACCGCCAGCAGTCCGATCGGCGTGCGCATTCCCGACCTGCAGCTGTACGTCCTCGATGCCCGGCGAGAACCCGTGCCGGCCGGAGTGACCGGTGAGTTGTACGTCGGCGGCGCCGGGGTTGCCCGTGGGTATCTGAATCGTGAGGCGTTGACCGCCGAGCGCTTTATCGCCGATCCGTTCAGCGGGCATGCCGAAGCGCGTTTGTACAAGACCGGCGATCTGGCTCGGTGGACGGTGGAGGGCGAACTCGAATACCTGGGACGCAACGACGATCAGGTGAAAATCCGTGGTTTCCGTATCGAACTTGGCGAAATCCAGGCACGTCTTGCCGCCTGCGACGGCGTGCGCGATGCGCTGGTGATCGCCCGCGAGGACAGCCCCGGCGACACGCGTCTGGTGGCCTACTGGCTGGCCGCCGAAGGTGTCGAACCGAGCGTTGCGCAATTGCGCGATCACCTGCTGGCATCGCTGGCTGAGCATATGGTGCCGGGCGCGTTCGTGCGCCTCGATGCCTTCCCGCTGACGGCCAACGGCAAACTCGATCGCCGGGCGTTGCCGCAGCCGGACAACGAAGCCTTCGCCCGGCGGGCATTTGAAGCACCGCTCGGCGAAATCGAAACCCGCATCGCTGTGATCTGGCAGACCTTGCTCGGGCTCGAGCGGGTGGGCCGGCATGACAATTTCTTCGAGCTGGGCGGTCATTCGCTGCTGGCGGTGAAGCTGATCGAGCGCATGCGTCAGCAGGACATGCAGTGCGACGTCCGCGTGCTGTTCGGCCAGCCAAGCGTGGCGGCACTCGCCGCGACGCTGGGAGGGGACGCCACGGTCAGCGTGCCGGCCAACCGCATCGAACCCGGTTGCACCCGCATCACCCCGGACATGCTGCCGCTGGCCACGCTGGATCAAGCGGCCATCGACCGTATCGTCGAGACCGTCGAGGGCGGTATCGACAACGTGCAGGACATCTATGCCCTGGCACCGTTGCAGTCGGGAATCCTCTATCACCATCTGGCCATTGCCGACGGTGACCCGTACGTGCTGCAAGCGCAGTTCGCCTTCGACGGGCTGGCGCAGATCAAGGCGTTCGTTCGCGCGCTGAACAGTGTCATCGCCCGGCACGACATCTTGCGTACCAGCGTGGTCAGGGAAAACCTCGAGGAGCCGGTGCAAGTGGTGTGGCGTGCGGCGCCGCTGGCACTGGAGCGGGTGGATGCCGATCCGCAGGACGGTGATGTGTTGCAGCAAATGCAGGCGCGCTTCGATCCGCGACACTATCGCCTGGACTTGCAGCGTGCGCCGTTGATGCGCTTTGCCTACACCGAAGACCCGTTGCAAAACCGCTGGGTCGGGATCCTGCTGTTGCACCACATCGTCCTCGACCACACCGCGCTTGAGGTGTTGGTGGCCGAGATGAGCGATGCCCTTCACGGGCAAGTCGGTGCGCTGCCGTCCCCCGTGCAATACCGCAACTATGTCGCTCAGGCTCGTCTCGGCTCGAATGCGGAGGCCCATGAGGCGTTCTTTCGCGAGATGCTCGGCGACATCGTTGAGCCGACCCTGGCGTTCGGCCTGCGGGATGTACTCGGCGATGGCACCGGCATCGTGGACAGCGAACGGGCACTGGATGAGCGTCTTGCCGGGCGCTTGCGCAATCAGGCCCGCACGCTGGGCATCAGTGTTGCGAGTCTGGTGCATCAGGCCTGGGGCCAGGTGCTTGCGCAGGTCTGCGGGCGCGAGGAGGTGGTATTCGGCACGGTGTTGCTGGGGCGCATGCAGGGGGGAGAGGGCGCCGATCGTTCGTTGGGTATGTTCATCAACACCCTGCCGCTGCGGGTCCATGTCGGGGCGATGGCGGTGGAGGCGGGTGTCAGGGCGACCCACGAGCGTCTGGCGCAACTGCTGGTGCATGAGCAGGCGCCGCTGATGCTGGCCCAACGTTGCAGCGGCGTGACGGGTTCAGAACCGCTGTTCAATACCTTGCTCAACTATCGCCACAGTGCGCAACAGACGGCGACGCCGGGATGGGAAGGCATCCGGATTCTCGATTCTCGTGAGCGCAGCAACTATCCGCTGGTGGTCAGCGTCGACGACCTTGGACAGGGCTTCCGGCTTTCTGTCCAGGCAGTGCCCGACGTGGATGGCGCGCGGGTCTGCGATTATCTGCAAACGGCGTTGGACAATTTGCTCAGCGCGCTGGAGCAGGATCGCCATGCGTTAATGAATCAGGTGTCGATCCTGTCGGCGGCCGAACGCCAGCGCGTGCTGGTCGGTTTCAATGTCACCGGTCGCGACTTTGCCCACGGCCATGTGGTGCACCAATTGTTTGAAGCGCGAGCGGCGAGCCAACCCGACGCTGTGGCAGTGGTGCAGGGCGGGCAAAGTCTGAGCTACGACGGCTTGAACCGCCGCGCCAACCGCTTGGCCCATCACCTGATCGGCCTCGGTGTGCAACCGGACGATCGCGTCGCGCTCTGCGTGCAGCGTGGTCCGCAGATGCTGGTCGGGCTGCTGGCGATCCTCAAGGCTGGCGCCGGCTATGTCCCGGTCGATCCGGCACATCCGGCAGAACGGATCACTTATCTGTTGCAGGACAGCGATCCGGTGGCGGTACTGGCACAGACGGCCACCCGCGACCTGCTGGGCGCCTTGCCGCTGATCAACCTTGACAGTGACGCCTGGCAGCATCTGCCGGACAGCAATCCACAGTTGCCGGAACTGACCCCGGCACATCTGGCCTACGTGATCTACACCTCGGGCTCCACCGGCCAGCCGAAAGGCGTGATGGTCGAGCACGCGACCCTGGAAAACCTTGTGCACTGGCACACCGACGCCTTCGACCTGCACGCCGGCAGCCACACCGCCAGCGTGGCCGGGTTTGGTTTCGATGCCATGGCGTGGGAAGTCTGGCCGGCGCTGTGCGCCGGCGCGACCCTGCACCTGCCGCCGGAAACGGTGAGCAACGAGCACCTGGACGAACTGCTCGACTGGTGGCGGGCGCAGCCGTTGCAGGTCAGCTTCCTGCCGACACCGGTAGCCGAATATGCCTTCAGCCGCGAGCTGCAACATCCGACCCTACGCACCTTGCTGATCGGCGGCGACAAGCTGCGGCAGTTCAACCGCGAACAGAGTTTCGCGGTGATCAACAATTACGGTCCGACCGAAGCCACGGTGGTCGCCACATCCGGGCCGGTCGAAGTCGGCCAGCCGCTGCACATCGGCCGGCCGATGGCCAACGCCAAGGTATATCTGCTCGATGACCAGCAACGTCCGGTGCCGGTAGGCGTCACCGGCGAGTTGTACGTCGCCGGTGCCGGCGTGGCGCGGGGCTACCTGAACCGTCCCGATCTGACCGCCGAACGCTTCCTGAAAGATCCGTTCAACGAAGGGCGCATGTACCGCACCGGCGACCTCGCACGCTGGCTGGCGGACGGCAACATCGAGTACCTGGGCCGCAACGACGATCAGGTGAAACTGCGCGGTGTGCGGGTCGAACTGGGGGAAATCGAAGCGGCGCTGGCCAGCCATCCGGCGGTGCAGGACGCAGTAGCGCTGGTGCGCGACGGCCAGTTGCTGGTGTGGTACACCGAGCGTGCGCCGACCGATATCGAAGCCCTGCGCAATCATCTGCAAACCCGCTTGCCACAAGCCCTGATCCCGGCCGCTTACGTGCGCCTCGACGCCTTGCCACTGACCGCCAACGGCAAACTCGACCGCAAGGCCTTGCCGGATCCGGATCAAAGCGCCTGGCTCAGCCGCGAATACGAAGCCCCGCACGGCCCGGTGGAAACTGCGCTGGCGCAGATCTGGGCTGACGTGTTGAAACTGGAGCAGGTCGGACGCCACGACAACTTCTTCGAACTGGGCGGCCACTCGCTGCTGGCCGTGAGCCTGATCGAACGCTTGCGCCAGATCGGTCTGAACACCGATGTGCGCGTGCTGTTCAGCCAGCCGACTCTGGCAGCATTGGCGGCTGCGGTGGGCAGCGGTCGCGAAATCGAAGTGCCGGCCAACCGCATTCCTGCCAACTGCACCCACATCACCCCGGAGTTGCTGAGCCTGACCGAACTGGATCAGCCAAGCATCGACCGGATCGTTGCCACGGTGCCGGGCGGTGCCGCCAACGTGCAGGACATTTATCCGCTGGCGCCGTTGCAGGAAGGCATCCTTTATCACCACTTGAGCGCAGAGCAGGGCGATCCGTACTTGCTGCAATCATGCCTCGCCTTTGCCAGCGTCGAGCGCTTGCACGCTTTTGCCAACGCCTTGCAAAAGGTGATCGCGCGCCACGACATCCTGCGCACCAGTCTGGTTTGGGAAGGATTGCCGAGCCCGCAGCAAGTGGTGTGGCGAGAGGCTGCGCTGGCGGTGCAACCGGTCGCTCTGAATCCGCTGGATGGCGATATCCTCCATCAGTTGCGTGCACGATTCGATGCCCGGGATTATCGCCTCGACCTCGGTCAGGCACCGCTGATCCGTCTGATGTACGCCGAAGATCCGCTGCATGACCGGGTGGCAGGCGTGTTGTTGTTCCATCACGTCGTGCTGGATCACACGGCGCTGGAGGTGGTTCGCCGGGACATGCAGGTGTATCTGCCGGGACAGCTTGAGTCTTTGCCGCCCGCCGCGCCGTATCGTAACTACGTCCATCAGGCCCGCCAGGGCATCAGCGAGGACGAACACGAAAGCTTCTTTCGCGAGATGCTCGGTGATATTGACGAGCCGACCCTGCCGTTCGGCTTGCAGGACGTCCAGGGCGATGGTCGCAACATCGAGGAGCACTCGCTGACGCTGCCGGTGGAATTGAATCGGCACTTGCGTCGCCAGGCGCGGCAATACGGGGTCAGCGTCGCGAGCCTGTTTCATCTCGCCTGGGCGCGGGTGCTGGCGGCGACTTCCGGACGCCGGGACGTGGTGTTCGGCACCGTGCTGCTGGGGCGCATGCAAGGCGGCGAGGGCGCGGATCGGGTTTTGGGGATGTTCATCAACACCTTGCCACTGCGCGTGCAGGTAGACGGACAGAGTGTGAGTGAAGCGGTTCGCACGGTTCATGAGCGGCTGGCGGCTTTGCTGGGACACGAACATGCCTCGCTGGCACTGGCTCAGCGTTGCAGCGCCGTGGCCGCGCCTTTGCCGCTGTTCAGCGCGGTACTCAACTATCGACACAGCGGCCACGACGCTGCGCGACAGACGATTGATCCGGTCTGGCAGGGCATCGAATTCCTGGCCCAGGACGGACGCACGAATTATCCGCTGACCCTGAGCATCAATGACCAGGGCGATGCCTTCAGCCTGTCGGTGCTGACCCCGGATCATGTGGGGGCGCAGCGGGTCTGCGAGCTGATGCACAGCGCTCTGACGGAACTGGCGGCAGCGTTGGCTGACAACCCCGGACAGGCCTTTGAACGTCTCAACGTCCTGTCAGCGGCGGCGCGCGCGCAGCTGCTTGGCGACTTCAACGCGAGCACGGCGGTTTACCCGTCAGCGCAAGGTGTTCATCGTCTGTTCGAAGCGCAGGTTGCGCGCACGCCGGAGGCCGTGGCGGTTCAGGCGGGCACGCAGCGCCTGACGTTCAGGCAATTGAACCAGCGCGCCAATCGCCTGGCCCATCATCTGCGGGGGCTAGGTGTTACCACCGATACGCGAGTGGCGATCTGTCTCAAACGCAGCCCGGAGATGCTGGTCGGGTTGCTGGCGATCCTCAAGGCCGGCGCCGCTTATGTACCGGTCGACCCGGCTTATCCGCCCGAGCGCATCGCTTATATGCTGGCCGACAGTGCGCCGGCAGTGGTACTGGTTCGCGACGTGGATTTGCCGAATCAGACAGGTGTGCCGGTGATTGATCTCGCTCATGAGAGCTGGCAAGGCCTGTCGGATGCTGACCCGCAGGTCGCCGATTTTACGCCGGACAACCTGGCCTATGTGATCTACACCTCGGGCTCCACTGGCCAGCCAAAAGGCGTGATGGTCGAGCACGCGACCCTGGAAAATCTTGTCCACTGGCACACCGACGCCTTCGACCTGCACGCCGGCAGCCACACCGCCAGCGTGGCCGGGTTTGGCTTTGATGCGATGGCCTGGGAAGTCTGGCCGGCGCTGTGCGTCGGCGCGACGTTGCACCTGCCGCCGGAATCGGTGAGCAATGAACATCTGGACGAACTGCTCGACTGGTGGCGGGCGCAGCCGTTGCAAGTGAGTTTCCTGCCGACGCCGGTGGCCGAATACGCCTTCAGCCGCGAGCTGCAACACCCGACCCTGCGTACCTTGCTGATCGGCGGCGACAAGCTGCGGCAGTTCAACCGCGAACAGACTTTCGCGGTCATCAATAACTACGGCCCGACCGAAGCCACGGTGGTCGCCACCTCTGGTCCGGTCGAAGTCGGGCAACCGCTGCACATCGGCCGGCCGATGGCCAATGCCCGTATCTACTTGCTCGATGACCAGCAACGCCCCGTGCCAGTAGGTGTGACGGGGGAGTTGTACGTCGCCGGCGCCGGCGTGGCGCGGGGTTACCTGAACCGTCCCGAGCTGACCGCCGAACGCTTCCTGAAGGATCCGTTCAACGAAGGACGCATGTACCGCACTGGCGACCTCGCACGCTGGCTGGCAGATGGCAACATCGAATACCTGGGCCGCAACGACGATCAGGTCAAACTGCGCGGTGTGCGGGTCGAACTGGGGGAAATCGAAGCAGCGCTGGCCAGTCATCCGGCAGTGCAGGACGCAGTAGCGCTGGTACGCGACGGGCAATTGCTGGTGTGGTTCACCGAGCGTGCGCCGACCGATGTCGAAGCCCTGCGCAATCATCTGCAAACCCGCTTGCCACAAGCGCTGATCCCGGCGGCTTACGTGCGCCTCGACGCCTTGCCGCTGACCGCCAACGGCAAACTCGACCGCAAGGCCTTGCCGGATCCGGATCAGAGCGCCTGGCTCAGCCGTGAATACGAAGCCCCGCAAGGCGCGGTGGAAACTGCGCTGGCGCAGATCTGGGCCGATGTGTTGAAACTGGAGCAGGTCGGACGCCACGACAACTTCTTCGAACTGGGCGGCCATTCGCTGCTTGCCGTCACCCTGATCGAACGCCTGCGCCAGATCGGCCTCAACACCGACG
Organism: Pseudomonas sp. 22085; assembly: GCF_052045815.1. Classification (NCBI taxonomy): domain Bacteria; kingdom Pseudomonadati; phylum Pseudomonadota; class Gammaproteobacteria; order Pseudomonadales; family Pseudomonadaceae; genus Pseudomonas; species Pseudomonas sp. 22085. The sequence goes on along the minus strand of NZ_JBQEQA010000026.1, from coordinate 27,967 downwards.
TGCGCGTGCTGTTCAGCCAGCCGACCCTGGCCGCCCTGGCGGCTGCGGTGGGCAGCGGGCGCGAGATCGAAGTGCCGGCCAACCGCATTCCTGCCGACTGCACCCGCATCACTCCGGAGTTGCTGAGCCTGACCGAACTGGATCAGCCAAGCATCGACCGGATCGTTGCCACGGTGCCGGGTGGCGCTGCCAATGTGCAGGACATTTATCCGCTGGCGCCGTTGCAGGAAGGCATCCTTTATCACCACTTGAGCGCGGAGCAGGGCGACCCGTACTTGCTGCAATCGTGGCTGGCCTTCGACAGCCTCGAGCGGCTCGACAGCTTCGCGGCGGCGCTGCGCAAGGTCATTGCACGCCACGACATCCTGCGCACGGCGGTGATCTGGCAGAAACTGGCCGAGCCGATGCAAGTGGTATGGCGTCACGTCGAGTTGCCGGTGCAGGAGATCCTGTTCGACCCGGCGGATGGCGACGTTCTCGAGCAGTTGCACGAGCATTTCGATGCCCGGCACTACCGCCTCGACATCAGCCAGGCACCGTTGCTGCGTCTGGTGTATGCCCGTGATCCAGCCCACGGTCGGGTGGTCGCGATGTTGCTGTTCCACCATCTCGTGCTCGATCACACCGCGCTGGATGTGGTGCAACAGGAAATGCTCGCCTGCCTGCAAGGGCATGAGGCTTCGCTGGGCGCGGCCGTGCCTTACCGCAACTACGTGGCGCAGGCGCGGCTGGGTGTCAGCGAGCAGGAGCACGAGGTGTTCTTCCGGGAAATGCTCGCCGACATCGACGAGTCGACCCTGCCTTTCGGCTTGCAGGATGTGCAGGGAGACGGTCGCGACATCGAGGAAACACAACAGGCCCTGACCGCCGCCACCGGCCAGCGTCTGCGCAGTCTCGCGCGGCAACTGGGCATCAGCGTGGCCAGCCTGTTCCACCTCGCGTGGGCGCAGGTGCTGGCGGCGACGTCCGGACAGGAGCGGGTGGTGTTCGGCACGGTGCTGATGGGCCGGATGCAGGGCGGCAACGGGGCCGACCGGGCGTTGGGGATGTTCATCAACACCTTGCCACTGCGGGTCGATCTGGGGGCAACCCCGGTGCGCGAAGGCGCTCGGGAGACGCATGCGCGGCTCAGTGCGCTGCTCGGCCATGAACACGCGTCACTGGCGCTGGCCCAGCGTTGCAGCGGCGTGGCCGCGCCGTCGCCGCTGTTCAGTTCGATGCTCAATTACCGGCACAGCGCCGACGAGGCGCAACAGCAAAGCGTGCGTCAGGCCTGGCAGGGCATCGAGACCCTGAGCAGCGAAGAACGCACTAACTATCCATTGAGCATGGGCGTCGATGATCTGGGCAGCGGTTTTGTGCTCACCGCCATGACCCCGACGAGCATCGGTTCGCAGCGGATCTGCGACTACATGCAGACCGCGCTGGAGACACTGGCGGATGCTCTGGAACAGGCACCGGATCAGCCGCTGAACCGCTTGCCGATCCTTGACGGCGAAGAACGTCAGCGGGTGCTTTACGACCTTAACGTCACCGGCACCGCCGACAATCTGGAGCAAACCGTTCACGGGCTGTTCGAGGTGCAAGTGCAACGCACGCCACTAGCCGTTGCTTTGCAGGCCGGTGAACAGCGGCTGACCTACGCCGAGCTCAACGCTCAAGCCAACCGACTGGCGCATCACCTGCGCGAGCTGGGCGTGGGGCCGGATTCGCGGGTGGCAATCTGTGTCGAGCGCGGGCTGGAACTGATCGTCGGTCTGCTCGGTATCCTCAAGGCCGGCGGTGCCTATGTGCCGCTGGATCCGGCGTATCCGAAGGAGCGTCTGGATTACATGCTCAAGGACAGCGCCCCGGTGGCGGTGCTGGTGCATGGGGCGACTCGCGCCTTGCTCGACGAGAGCACCGCGCGGGTGATCGATCTGGATCAGGACCACTGGACATTCAACCCGGATGACAACCCGCAAGTGCCGAACCTGAGCGCTTCGAACCTGGCTTACGTGATCTACACCTCCGGTTCGACCGGTGCGCCGAAAGGGGTGATGGTCGAGCATCGTGGCGTCGGCAACCTGCTGCACTGGAGTTCGCAGCTGTGTCCCGTCGTGGCGGACGGCGCCCTGTTGCAGAAGACCCCGTTCAGTTTCGACGCCTCGGTCTGGGAACTGTTCTGGCCGCTGAGCGCCGGGTTGCGTCTGGTGCTGGCGCGTCCTGACGGGCACCGCGAGCCGGCGTATCTGGCGCAGGTGATTCGCGAGCAGCAGATCAGCGTGATCCAGTTCGTGCCGGTGCTGTTGCAACAGTTCCTCGAGCAGGATGACGTCAGCCAGTGCAGCAGCCTCACCGACGTGTTCTGTGGCGGTGGCGACCTGACGCCGGCGCTGGCGCGTCTGGTACGTGAGCGTTTACCGCAGGTGCGTCTGCACAACGTTTACGGCCCGACTGAAGCCACGGTCGACAGCACGGTGTGGACGCTGGAGCCGTCGATGCCGGTACCGGACAGCGCGTTGCCGATCGGACGGCCGATCAACAACACCCGTCTGTATGTACTCGATGCTGCCGAGCGGCCGGTACCGATGGGCGTGATCGGTCAGTTGTTCATTGGCGGTGCCGGGGTTGCGCGGGGCTACCTGGGGTTGCCGCAGTTGATGGCCGAACGATTTATCCCGAGCCCGTTCGTGGCCGGCGATCGGCTATACGCCACGGGCGACCGGGTGCGCTATCGCACCGATGGGCAGCTCGAATTCATCGGGCGCAACGACTTCCAGGTCAAGCTGCGTGGCCTGCGTCTGGAACCGGGTGAAATCGAGGCGCAACTGCTCAGCCATCCGGCGCTGCGCGAAGCCGTGGTGCTGGTGCGTGAGGAGCGTCTGGTGGCGTACTTCACCTGTAGCGCCGAGGCGGGGCAACCGGGGATCGAGGTGTTGCGCGAACACCTGCTCGCACGTTTGCCGGATTACATGGTGCCGTCGGCATTCGTCGCGCTAGACCGCCTGCCGCTGAGTCCCAACGGCAAGGTGGATCGCAAGGCATTGCCCGCACCGGATCAGGCTGCGGTCAGTCACCGCGAATACGAAGAGCCGGTCGGCGAGATGGAAGTTCTCCTTGCGCGACTGTGGTGCGAATTGCTCAAAGTCGAGCGCGTCGGGCGGCAAGACCATTTCTTTGAGCTGGGAGGGCATTCGTTGCTGGCGGTCAGCCTGATCGGGCGCCTGCAACAGGCAGGTATCGAAGCCGATGTCCGGACGTTGTTCGAGCAACCGACTCTGGCTGGTTACGCGGCTATCACGGAAAGAATGGAGATCGTCCTGTGAACCTGAATGAACTGTTGGCGACGCTGAAGACAAAAGACATCCAGTTGGCAATCACGGACGGGCAGTTGCGGGTCAATGGCAACAAGCAGGCCCTGAGTGAACCGGCGTTGCTGGCTGCATTACGCGAGCACAAACCGGCATTGATCGAGCTGATCGAGGCGGGCGGTTACTCGGCCGCACGAGAGGGGCAGGTTGCAGTGCCGGTCAATGGCATTTCACCGGGCACAACACGGGTCACCCCGGCGATGCTGACAATGGTTGACCTGAACCAGGACACCCTCGATCAAATTGTCGCGCAGATCCCTGGCGGCGGCGCCAACGTCCAGGACATCTATCCGCTGACGCCGTTGCAGGAGGGCATCCTCTACCACCACGCGAGCGCTGCACAGGGTGATCCGTATGTGATGCAGGCGAAATTCGCGTTCAGCGGACCCGAGCGGTTCGAGGCATTCGTCCAGGCCCTGCAGACTGTCATCGAGCGCCACGACATTCTGCGCACCGCCATCGTTTGGGAAGGACTGGACACGCCGGTGCAGGTCGTCCTGCGAAGTGTCGAGTTACCTTTGGAAAACGTGCAGCTTGATGCGGCTCAAGGCGATGTCCTGGAGCAGTTGCATGCGCGATTCGACGCCCGGCACTTTCGTCTCGACGTGACACGCGCGCCGCTATTGCGCCTGGCCCATGCCTGGGATGCAGGCACCGGGCGTATCGTCGCGATATTGCTGTTTCACCACATGGCAATGGATCATTCGGCGCTCGCGGTGGTCAGCGAGGAAATGCAGGCGTGCCTGTCAGGACAGAGCACCAGACTGGGAGCGCCCGTACCGTTTCGCAATTATGTCGCCCAGGCGCGGCTAGGCATCAGCGAGTCGGAGCACGAGGTTTTTTTCCGCGAGATGCTCGGTGACATCGACGAGCCGACGTTGCCGTTCGGCCTGCAAGGCGTGCATGGCGACGGCAGCGACATCGAAGAGTGCGGTGTGCCACTTGACCCGTTGCTGGGGCAGCGCCTGCGAGCCAGTGCCCGGTCGCTCGGGGTGAGTGTCGCGAGTCTGTTCCATCTCGGCTGGGGGCAGGTCCTCAACGCACTCACCGGAAAATCTGCTGTTGTGTTCGGTACCGTGCTGATGGGGCGGATGCAAGGGGCGGAGTCGACCGACCGCGCGCTGGGCATTTTCATCAACACCTTGCCGCTGCGGGTCGAGGTCGACGCGCTGGCAGCGGGTGAGTCGGTGAAGGCCACCCATGCACGTCTGACCCGTCTGATGCGCCATGAGCACGCCCCGCTGGTGCTGGCCCAGCGTTGCAGCGGGGTGGTCGGGTCATCGCCGCTGTTCAGTTCACTGCTCAATTATCGGCACAGCACCTCGAGCGCCAATGCCAGTGCCGAAGCGCTCTCGGCCTGGGAGGGGATCAGCGTCCTGCATGCGGAGGAACGCACCAATTACCCGCTGACCTTGAGCATCGATGACTTTGGCGATCACTTCAGCCTGACGCTGCTGGCCAGTCGTGAAGTCGAGGCGCAGCGGATCTGCGGCTATATGGTGTGTGCCATGGAAAACCTGTTGCAGGCGCTGGAGCACGCGGCGGATACGCCGCTGAGTCAACTGTCGGTGTTGCCCGCCCCGGAGCGCGAACAGCTGTTGACGGGGTTCAACGCCAGCGATGTCGAATACGTTCGCGGACAGACGATTCATCAACGCTTCGAGGCGCAGGTCGTCGCGCGACCGCAAGCGCTGGCGGCGGTGCACCTGGACAAGCAACTGACGTTCCACGAACTGAACCGCCAGGCCAACCTTCTGGCACATCGCTTGATCGAACTGGGCGTGCAACCGGATGACCGGGTAGCCATTGTCGCCCGGCGAGGGCTGGATACCCTGGCCGGATTGCTCGCCGTCCTCAAGGCAGGCGCCGGGTATGTGCCGATCGACCCCGCGCATCCGGCCGAACGCCTGAATTATCTGCTGAGCGATTGCGAGCCAGTGGCGATTCTGACTTCAAGTGACCTGCTCGCACGGCTGCCGGGACAGGAGCTGCCGGTACTCGATCTTGATCCGCGCACCTGGCGCTCCGGCAATGACGCAAACCCCGTGGTACCAGGTCTGTCCGAGGCGAACCTGGCTTATGTGATCTACACCTCGGGCTCCACCGGTTTGCCCAAGGGCGTGATGGTCGAACACCAGACACTGGCCAATCTGGTCGACTGGCACAGCAACGCCTTTGACCTGTGTGCCGGTCGCCATACGTCGAGTCTGGCCGGGTTCGGCTTCGACGCAATGGCATGGGAAGTCTGGCCAGCTCTGTGCGTCGGCGCGACCCTGCACCTGGCACCTGCGCAGGACGGCGGCGAAGACGTCGACGGGCTGCTGGCCTGGTGGTGCGCGCAACCGCTGGACGTGAGTTTCCTGCCGACGCCGGTCGCCGAATACGCCTTCAGCCGGCATCTCGAGCACCCGACATTGCGCACCTTGCTGATCGGCGGCGACCGCTTGCGTCAGTTTTCGCGCAATCAGCATTTCGATGTGATCAACAACTATGGCCCGACCGAAGCCACCGTAGTCGCAACGTCCGGACGGATCGAGGCGGGGGAGGCGCTGCACATCGGTAAACCGGTGAGCAATACCTCGGTGTATCTGCTCGACGAGCAACAGCGTCCGGTGCCGATCGGTGTGTCCGGAGAGCTGTATATCGGTGGCGCAGGCGTGGCGCGTGGCTATTTGAACCGTGCTCAACTGACCGCTGAACGCTTTCTGCCGGACCCGTTCAGTCAACGCCCGAATGCGCGTCTGTATCGCACCGGTGACCTTGCCCGCTGGCGCCCGGACGGGACGATCGAATACCTGGGGCGCAACGATGATCAAGTGAAAATCCGCGGCATGCGCATCGAACTGGGGGAAATCGAAAGCCGTCTGCAGCAGCTTCCCGGCATTCAGGAAGTGGTGCTGCTGGCCCGTGAAGATGAGCCCGGACAACCACGGCTGGTGGCCTATTTCACCGAGCAGGCGCAGGTGCAGCCACTGGCTGTGGCGCAACTGCGCGAGCATCTGCTGGGCCAGTTGCCCGAGTACATGGTGCCGGTCGCGTTCGTCCGGCTCGACAGCCTGCCGCTCACCGCCAATGGCAAACTGGACCGCAAAGCCTTGCCTTTGCCGGAGCGCACGGCTCTGCTCATACGCGAATACGAGGCGCCGCAAGGCGAGCTGGAATGCACGCTGGCGCAGATCTGGGCCGAGGTTCTGCAGGTTGAACGGATAGGCCGACAGGATCATTTCTTTGAGCTGGGCGGCCATTCGCTGCTGGCCATGCGCATGGTCGCGCAAGTGCGTCAGCGGCTGGGCGTGGAGCTTGCGCTCGGCGAGTTGTTCGCCAATGCCGAGCTGGCGTCGGTGGCGCAGTCGCTTGCCCGGGCCGGACGCTCGACGCAGCCACCGATCCTTCCGGTACCTCGGGACGGTGTATTGCCGCTGTCGTTTTCCCAGCAGCGCTTCTGGTTTCTGGCGCAGATGGAAGGTGCCAACACGGCTTACAACATTCCGATCGGTCTGCGTCTGCGCGGTGTGCTCGACGCCGATGCACTGCAACGGGCGCTGGCCCGGATTGTCGCCCGGCACGAAAGCCTGCGCAGCCGTTTCACGCCGTACAACGGCGAAGCCCAGGTGTTGATTACTCCGCCCGACAGCGGTGTGCTGCTGCGGGTCGAGGACCTGCGCCAGCACCCGCAGGCCGACGAAGCCTTGCAGGCGCTGATTCAGGGGGAAGCTTCCGGCCCGTTCGACCTGCAGGACGATCCGTTGATTCGCGGACGACTGGTGCGTATGGCCGACGATCACCATGTGTTGCTGATCACCTTGCATCACATCATCTCCGACGGTTGGTCGATGGAGGTGCTGACCCGCGAGCTGATGGCGCTGTATCAGGCTTTCAGTCAGGGGTTGGCGGACCCTTTGCCGCCGCTGGCGTTGCAATACACCGACTATGCCGTCTGGCAGCGACGTTGGCTGAGCGGGGAGGTTCTGCAGCGCCAGAGCGAATACTGGCAACGCACGCTGGCCGATGCGCCTGCCTTGCTGACGTTGCCTGCCGACCGACCGCGGCCACCGCAACAGGATTACGCCGGCAGCAGCGTCGAAGTGTGCCTGGACGAGCGTTTGAGCGCCGGGCTCAAAGCCTTGAGCCAGCGCCATGGCGTGACGCTGTACATGACGATGCTGAGCGCGTGGGCGATGCTGCTCGGTCGTTTGGCCGGGCAATCGGACGTCGTGGTCGGCTCGCCGGTGGCCAACCGTTTCCGGGCCGAAATCGACGGACTGATCGGGTTGTTCGTCAACACCCTGGCGTTACGCATTGATACCTCCGGTGAGTTGAGTACCGAAGCGCTGCTGGCGCGGGTCAAGGCGCTGACCCTGCAGGCCCAGGCCCATCAGGACCTGCCCTTCGAGCAAGTGGTCGAAATTGCCCGCCCGGCCCGCAGCCTGGCCCACAGCCCGTTGTTCCAGACCATGTTCAACTGGCGCAACAGCGACGGACCGGTGTTGGCGCTGGGAGATCTGACCCTGGAAGCGGTGGCGGAGCCGAGTCACTTCGCCAAGTTCGACCTGACCCTGACCCTGGGTGAATCGCCCAACGGGATAAATGGCTGGATGGAGTACGCCACAGCGCTCTTCGATGAGGAGACGGCACGGCGTTATGCCGGTTACTTCCAGCGCCTGTTGCAGGCCATGGTCAACAACGACCAGGCCGTGCTGGAACACGCGCAGATAATCGAGGATCAGGAACGCACGCAGTTGCTCGACGAATTCAACGCCACCGCGCGGAACAGTCCGCAAGTGCTGACCGTGCACCGTGTATTCGAGATGCAGGCCGCCGAGCATCCGCAAGCCGTCGCGGCGGTGCACGGGACGCAGGTGTTGAGTTACGCAGAACTGAACCGCAGCGCCAACGACCTGGCTCATCATCTCATCGCTCAAGGTGTACGGCCTGGCGATCATGTGGCGATTCTGTTGCCACGCTCGCTGGAGCTGTTGGTCGCGCAGTTGGCGATCATCAAGTGTGCGGCGGCCTATGTGCCACTGGATATCCACGCACCAGCCGAGCGTCAGGCATTCATGGTGCAGGATTGTCAGGCGGTCGCGCTGTTGACCGGCAGCGGTCAGGTCATCGAGTACCCGGTACGGCGAATGGATCTGGATACCCTGGCGCTTGCCGAGAGTCCTTCGCACAACCCGGACGTGCCTCAGTCCTCGGAGGCCTTGGCGTACATCATGTACACCTCGGGCTCCACGGGCACCCCGAAGGGGGTCATGGTGCCGCATCGCGGCATTACCCGCCTTGTGATCGATTGCGGCTACGCCGATTTCAACTCGAGTGACCGGGTGGCATTCGCTTCGAACCCGGCGTTCGATGCGAGCACCATGGATATCTGGGGCGCCTTGCTCAACGGTGGCCAGGTGGCCGTCATCGATCATGCGACCTTGCTCGACCCGCAGGCATTCGGTCGGGAACTGAAGCGCTGCGGGGCGACAATCCTCTTCGTCACCACCGCGTTGTTCAATCAGTACGTGCAATTGATTCCCGAGGCGCTCAAAGGGCTGCGCATCCTGCTGTGCGGTGGGGAGCGTGGCGATCCGGCGGCGTTTCGAAAGCTGCTCGCCGAAGCACCGGACCTGCGCCTGGTGCATTGTTATGGCCCGACCGAAACCACGACGTACGCCACCACCTTCGAAGTGCGTGAGGTGGCGCCGGATGCGGACAGCGTTTCGATTGGCGGCCCCATCGGCAATACCCGCGTGTATGTGCTGGATAACCGGCAACAACCGGTGCCGTTCGGCGTCACCGGCGAGTTGTACATCGGTGGTCAGGGGGTAGCGCTGGGCTATCTGAATCGGCCTCGACTGAGTGCCGAGAAATTCCTCCGTGATCCGTTCAGCGACAATCCGCAGGCCTTGATGTATCGCACGGGCGACCTGGTGCGCTGGCAGGCGCCGGGGCGACTGGAATGCATCGGCCGCAACGATGACCAGGTGAAGATCCGCGGCTTCCGCATTGAGCTCGGAGAAATCGAAAACCGTCTGTTGAGCTGTCCGGGGGTCAAGGAAGCGGTGGTTCTGGCCCGACGCGACGGACAGGAACCAACGCGTCTGGTGGCCTATTACACGGCGCACGATCCTGCATTGCAGGGCGCCACACTGCGCGCGCTGCTGCAAGCCAGGTTACCGGAGTACATGGTGCCGACCGCCTGGGTGGCGCTGGAGAGCCTGCCGCTGAACAACAACGGCAAGGTCGATCGCAAAGCGTTGCCGGCGCCGACACACCAAGCGCTGGTCATGCGTGACTATGAAGCGCCGGCCAATCCTCTTGAGGAATCACTGGCCGGGCTCTGGGCGCAAGTGTTGCAAGTCGAGCGGGTAGGCCGCCATGACAACTTCTTCGAACTGGGCGGGCATTCGCTGCTGGCGGTGCGGCTTGTCGATCTGATGCAAAAGTCCGACAGGCCGATTTCGTTGGCCGAGCTGTTCCAGCATCCCACGGTCGAGGGGACTGCCACGCTGCTGTGTCAGCGCAGCGACGCTGTGCCGCTGCATGACGGCGTGGTCGTGGTGCGTGCAAGTGACCAAGGCACGCCGTTGTTCCTGGTGCATGAGTTCAGTGGCCGTGACCTGTATTTCCCGGCGCTGGGCCTGCACATCGGCGGCGAGTTCCCGATTTACGGCTTGCCGGGTATCGATCCCGGTATGGCGCAACTGCGCACCATGGAGTGCCTGGCGGCCCGGCTGGTCGAGGTGATCCGCGCCAGACAACCCCACGGCCCCTATCGGCTTGCCGGCTGGTCGTTCGGTGGCGTGCTGGCTTATGAAATCGCGGCGCAACTGCTCGGGATGGACGAGTCAGTGGCGTTCGTCGGGCTGATCGACACCTATGTGCCGCGCCTGGCCGATCCGAACAAGGCGCAGTGGAACGATGCACATGTGCACAAGCGCCAATTGCTTTTGCATTGCACGGCGCATTGGGCCGGGCACGAGACACAGGAGCAGCAAGCACTGGCGCGTCTGGCCGTGTTGCAGACCGAACTTGAGCAGTGGGCGTTCGCCGATTTGTTCAACCACTGTCACGAGCAGCAGTTGCTCAGACCCGAGCTGGCAGCTGTCTCGGCAGCGGATGCCTGGCAATACCTCGACCGGGAAGTGGCCCACGGGCATGCGTTGGCCCATTACCGGATCAACCCGATCGGTTTGCCATTGCATCTGCTGCGTGCCACGGAGCGTTCGGCGCCAATGTCACGACTCAGCCCCACGCGCGGTTGGGCAGAAGAATTGCCAGGTGTGAAGCTGAACTGCATCGACGTACCGGGCGATCACCAGAGCATGATGAAAGCACCGCACGTTCAGGCGCTGGGGCAGGCCCTGACTCAGGCGCTGGAAACGGCAACTGCGCCAGCGCCAGCGGCGTATCAGCCGATCCTGACCATTCAGACCGGTCACACCGGGCATGCACCGATTTTCTGCGTGCCGGGGGCCGGCGACAGTGTCACCGGGTTCATCCACCTGACCGAGGCGCTGGGGCCGGAGTGGCCGATTCATGGGCTGCAACCGCGAGGCCTCGACGGCGCGACGGTGCCGCACAGCCGGGTTGAAAGCGCCGCCACGTTCTATGTACGGGCGCTTGAGCAGTTGTACCCGCAGGGGGCGGTGCATCTGATCGGGCATTCGTTCGGTGGCTGGGTGGCCTACGCCATGGCAGCTCAGCTGCAGGCGGCGGGACGCGAGGTGGCGTCCCTGAGCCTGATCGACAGCGAATCACCGGGCGGCAACAGCGTGGTGGGCAAGCCGTACACCACGACGGCGGCGTCGTTACGCCTGATCGAGTCGCTGCAACTGTCCAGCGGCAAGTCTCTGGGCATCGATGCGCTGTCCTTCGCCGAAGCCGACGACAGCACGCAAATGCGCCTGCTGCACGAGGGGATGGTGCGCGCGGGTGTGCTGTCCGAACGTGCATCAGCCGATGCGATGCACGGCCCGGTGCGCACCTTCGCCACCGCGCTGCGCACGGTTTATCGGCCGGCGCTGGCCTACACCGGTCCGGTGCGTCTGGCGCTGGTGGACGACCCGACGCTGGACGCCTCGGGCAACCGGCGCGAACAGGCGGCGATGCTCGAAGGCTGGCAGCGTGAGGCCAGGGATCTGGCGGTGTGGTACGGCCCGGGCAACCACTTCACGATTCTCAAGGCACCCAACGTCTTCAGTCTCGCGGCGTGGTGGCATGACGGGCTGACGGTGGCGGCGGGGCAAGTGTTGTCCTGATTGACGTTTTTATCCTGGAACCCGGCCGCTGGCCGGGCTCAACCCTGAACGGAATTGTGGTCATTTATGGAACAGTCGAAGGTGCGCAAAGTCGGTCTGGGAGTCGCGTTGACGCTGGTGGCCGGGTTGGTGTTCTACACGGTGCAGGCGCCGGCCGAAGCACCGCAATACCTGACCGCCACGGTCGAACGCGCTGACATTGAAAACGCAGTGCTGGCCACCGGTCTGCTGGAGGGCATCAAGCAGGTGGACGTCGGTGCCCAGGTTTCTGGCCAGTTGAAGTCGCTGAAGGTCAAGGTTGGCGACAAGGTCAAGAAGGGCCAGTGGCTGGCGGAAATCGACCCGTTGGTGCTGCAGAACACCCTGCGTCAGGCACAGGTCGATGAGGAAAACCTGCAAGCCCAGCGCCGGGCGACCCAGGCTCAGTTGCGCCAGACCAAGGCGATCTACGAGCGCTATCAGAACCTGCAGGAGGACGCCTCGATCTCGCGGCAGGATTTCGAAACCGCGCAGTCGAACTACGAAGTGCAGCAGGCCAACCTGATGTCGCTGGATGCGCAAATCAAAAGCGCGCACATCCAGATCGACACCGCCAAGGTCAATCTGGCCTACACACGGATCGTCGCGCCCATCGACGGCGACGTGGTGGGCATCGTGACTCAGGAAGGCCAGACCGTGATCGCCAACCAGCTGGCGCCGATCCTGCTGAAACTGGCGGACCTGGACACCATGACCGTCAAGGCTCAGGTGTCGGAGGCCGATGTCATTCACATCGCACCGGGGCAGGAGGTGTACTTCACCATTCTCGGCGAGGAAAAACGTTATTACGGCAAACTGCGCGGTACCGAACCTGCGCCGCAGAACTTCCTGGAAACGCCGCCCGCCGGCACGCCGAAACAGAACACCGCGGTGTTCTATAACGCGCTGTTCGAGGTGCCGAATCCCGATCACCGTTTGCGTATTTCCATGACCGCTCAGGTGCGTGTGGTGCTCGACACCGCCAAGTCGGTGCTGACGATTCCGGTCGCCGCGTTGGGCCCACGCAACAGCGATGGCAGCTTCCCGGTGCGGGTGCTGGACGCCAAGGGCCAGGCGCAGTCGCGCAACGTGCAGACCGGGATCAACAACAACGTCAAGGTGCAGGTCAACGACGGCCTGGCCGAAGGCGACCGGGTGGTGATCGGTGATCCGGTGGCGAAAGTGGCAGGGGCATGAGCATGAGCGAACCTCTGCTGCAACTGACCGGCATCAGCCGCAGTTTCACGGCTGGCGATCGTGAATTTCTCGCGCTGAAGAACATCAACCTGACGATCAATGCCGGGGAAATGGTCGCGATCATCGGTGCCTCGGGCTCCGGCAAATCGACCCTGATGAACATTCTCGGTTGCCTCGACTACGCCACGGCTGGCAGCTACAGGATCAACGGCCGGGAAACCCGGGATCTGGACAATCAGGCGCTGGCCGAACTGCGTCGCGACTATTTCGGCTTCATCTTCCAGCGCTATCACTTGCTGCCGCACTTGAGCGCGATGCACAACGTCGAGATGCCGGCGATCTACGCCGGCACGCCGGAGCCACAGCGCCATGCCCGGGCCCGTGAATTGTTGGCGCGCCTTGGGCTGGAAGGGCACCTGACCCATCGCCCGAGCCAACTCTCGGGCGGTCAGCAGCAGCGGGTGAGTATCGCCCGGGCCTTGATGAACGGCGGCGAAGTGATTCTCGCGGATGAGCCGACCGGCGCCCTCGATACCACCAGCGGCAAGGAGGTGATGCGCATCCTGCTGGAGCTGCACGCGGCCGGGCACACGGTGATTCTGGTGACTCACGACCCCAAGGTCGCGGCCAACGCCGAGCGCATCATTGAAGTCAGCGACGGCGAAATCCTCAGCGACCGGCGCAACGAGCGCGACAGCACGGCATTGAGCAATGAGGACGCGGTACCCAAATCCACAGCAGCACGGCGTCTGGTGGCCAGCCTCGGGTTGTTCAAGGAAGCCTTCAACATGGCCTGGGTCGCGCTGATTTCCCATCGCATGCGCACCTTGCTGACCATGCTCGGGATCGTCATCGGCATTACCTCGGTGGTATCGATCTCGGCCATCGGCGAGGGGGCCAAACGCTATGTGCTCAAGGACATTCAGGCCATCGGCAGCAACACCATCGATATCTATTCCGGCACCAGTTTCGGCGACAGTCGCTCGGCGGCCATCGAAACCCTGGTGCCGGCGGATGTGGCGGCGCTCAATCAGCTGTATTACGTCGACAGCGCCACGCCGGTGGTCGGGCGCAATCTCTTGCTGCGCTATCGCAACATTGACCTCGATGCGCAGGTCAACGGCGTCAGCGATCTGTACTTCCAGGTGCGCGGGATCAAGATGGAGTCGGGCATCCCTTTCAGCGAAAGCGATGCCCGGCGCCAGGCTCAGGTGGTGGTGATCGATCACAACACTCGCCAACGGTTGTTCGGTGAGGGAGTCGATCCGCTGGGGCAGGTGATCCTGATCGGCAACCTGCCGTGCACCGTGATTGGCGTGGCGGCAGAGAACAAGAACATCTTCTCGTCGAGCAAGTCGCTCAATGTCTGGGTGCCCTATGAAACTGCCGCCGGCCGGCTGTTGGGCCAGCGTTACCTGGACAGCATCAGCGTGCGGATCAAGGACGGCCAGCCGAGCAAGGTGGTGGAAGACAACGTCAACAAACTGATGCTGCAGCGCCACGGCACCAAGGATTTCTTCACCAACAACCTCGACAGCGTGATGCAGACGGTGCAGAAAACCAGCCGCTCGCTGGCGCTGTTGCTGTCGCTGATTGCGGTGATTTCGCTGGTAGTGGGTGGCATCGGGGTGATGAACATCATGCTGGTGTCGGTCACTGAACGTACCCGGGAAATCGGCATTCGCATGGCGGTGGGGGCGCGGCAGTCGGACATCCGCCAGCAGTTTCTGGTGGAGGCGGTGATGGTCTGTCTGCTGGGCGGGGCGATTGGAATTTCGTTGAGTTACGCCATCGGCCATTTGTTTTCGCTGTTCATCAAGGAATGGGAGATGGTGTTCTCGCTGGGCTCGGTGCTGACAGCGGTGTTCTGCTCGACGCTGATCGGCATCGTGTTCGGCTTCGTGCCGGCGCGCAATGCTTCGCGGCTCGACCCGATCGAGGCCTTGGCGCGGGACTGAGGGGCCGGACATGAAAAAAACCGTCGTCCCTGGCAGGACGGCGGTTTTTTTACAGGCGCGTGATCGATCAGGCCGCGTTGGACGGGTCGCAGGCGGCCGGGCAGTCCTCAGGCGAATACATCCAGCGCATCAGCGAATGGCGACCGCTGATCCCCAGTTTGATGGCGGCGCGCTTGAGGTAGCTCTCGACGGTGTTGACCTTCAGTTGCAATTGCTCGGCCAGTTCAGGCGCGGTGCGCCCGGCCAGCAGACCCACGCACACTTCCATCTCTCGGTTCGACAGGCTCAGGCCCAGGTGTTGAACGCGCTCGCAAAAGCGCAATCGCAGGGTCTCCAGGCCTTGAAGCGATGCTTCGGTCGCTGCGGCTTGCACTTCGGGATCCGCACTCGCCGGTTGCAGCGCGTGGATATGCTTTTCCACCATCGGCAGCAGCACCGGGGAGATGTCCTGCAACAGGCTACGCTCCCGGGCGGAAAATCGCTTCGACGGCCCGCAGCGGTACACGGAAATCACATAACGGTAACCGTCCTTGCGCCGGGTCAGGTGCAACTGCGAAGCATCGGTGACCGTGGAGGGTTCGGGGGCGGGCACGTCACTGTTGCCGGGATCGGTGCTCAGTTCGGAATACACCGTCTCGGCCGTCAGTGCCGCCTCTTTGGGGCATTCAGGGTCGATGCGCGGTTGCGTACGTCCGACCGGCTCCACGCGCATCTGCCGGATGTGTGTGGCATCCACGGCCAGTTGGGTGAGGATCAGGTCGTGCAGCATCCGCGGAAAATGCCGGCTGCCAGTGCTGGCGATGACTTTGCCGATGTGAGGGAACAGGTGTGAGTTCATGTGTTTCATCCATGAGTAGCAATGGGGGAATTGCGCTTTCCCGAGTCTCCGGCGGATGTCCTTGGCCGGCGACCACAAATCGGGAAATTTGGATCCTATCCTAGTACAACGTTTGAGCGACGGATTAATGAAGGGGCTATTAGCTCATAACCCGAACATTCAATGGCCGGGCAGGCGCCGGTCCTCATGAGCGCGCGGTGTTCGAGCGATGATTGACGGCTCCAGAGTGTTTTGAGGTTTGCAGGAGACGGGCAAAAGCCATTTTGTCGATGGGTCGGCTCATGAAATAACCCTGCACTTCGTTGCATTGATCCTTGCCGAGAATGGCCAGTTGCTCCTCGGTCTCGACGCCTTCGGCCGTGACATTCAGGCCCATTGCCTTGCCCAGACCGATGATCGCTTGCACCACCGCACGATCATTGCTGCCAGTGCTGATCGAAGCAATGAAACGCTTGTCGATCTTGATGCCGTCGAACGGATAGGCGCGCAGGTAGCCCAGCGAGGAGTAGCCGGTGCCGAAGTCATCCATGTTCAACCTCACGCCCAGCTCTTTCAGCGCGTTCATGGTTGTCAATGCACCGTCGGTGTCGTTGAGCATGACGTTTTCAGTGATCTCCAGTTCCAGACGACTGCCCGGAAAGCGGGTTTCGACCAGTACCTCGCGCACATCCTGGACGACATCGCTCAGTGCAAACTGGGCAGGGGAGAGGTTCACCGACAGGAGGATTTCTGCAGGCCAGGTCAGG
Source organism: Pseudomonas sp. 22085 (assembly GCF_052045815.1). Taxonomy (NCBI): domain Bacteria; kingdom Pseudomonadati; phylum Pseudomonadota; class Gammaproteobacteria; order Pseudomonadales; family Pseudomonadaceae; genus Pseudomonas; species Pseudomonas sp. 22085. The sequence goes on along the minus strand of NZ_JBQEQA010000026.1, from coordinate 11,605 downwards.
GCGGTCTGGCAGGCTTCGCGCAATACCCAGCGACCGAGGGGGACGATCAGGTCCGTCTGCTCCGCCAGCGGAATGAACAGATCGGGACCGAGCAGCCCTTTCGTCGGATGCTGCCAGCGCACCAGGGCTTCAACCGAAACAATTTCCTTGCCGTCCACCTTGTAGCGGGGCTGGTAGTGCAGCACCAGTTCGTTGTCTTTCAGCGCTTTGCGCAAGTCGTCTTCCATTTGTCGACGCGTCTGAATCTGGTCGCTCATGTGCGCTTCGAAATAGCACCAGGTGTTCTTGCCCTCCGACTTGGCCTGATAGAGCGCGATGTCGGCGCAGCGAATCAGCTCTGCGGCTTCGAAGCCGTGGCGCCGGCTCAGGGTGATGCCGATGCTGGCACCGATGTGCAACGGATGATGCTCGAACATCACCGGCTCATGCAGGCTGCCGATCAGACGTGTGCAGAACCGGTCGATTTCCTGATGCGAGTCCATGCCACTGAGCACGACGACGAATTCGTCGCCGCCCAGCCGCGCAACAATGTCGTGATCACGCGTGCATTCGCGCAGGCGCCTGGCGACTTCCTGCAGGACCGCATCACCGGCCGGATGCCCCAGTGAGTCATTGATCGGCTTGAAGTTGTCCAGATCGATCATCAGCAGTGACAGGGGCGCGGCATGCTCTTTGAGTTGCAGGGCCTCTTCCAGATAGCGCGCCAGTTTGTTGCGATTGGGCAGCCCCGTCAGTGCGTCGTGCATGGACAGGTGCTGGATCTGTGCATGGGCCGCCACTTCATCGGTAATGTCGCTGGCGGTGCCGCGATACCCGACGATGGAATGGCTTTCGACGATCGGCCTGGCGGACAGCCGGCAATAGCGTTGCTGTCCTGTTTCATCGCGGTAGGTACAGCGCAGGTCACTGGCGTTGACCTCTTCGTTCAGTTTCTTGAGCCATAGCTCCAGCGGCGTGGTATCGCAGGACAGTAACTGCATGATGTCCTGTCCCAGCCACTGTTCACGTGGGTAACCGGTCACAGTACTGAAGCGCGCCGAGAGATAGGTGAGAGACAGGTGCCGGTCGATTTCCCAGATCCAGTCCGAAGCCGCTTCAGCCACGGCGCGAAAACGTTCTTCACTGGCCTCAAGTGCCTGATTGGCCGCTTGCATTGCGCGGTGTGAGGTCTGCATCGCTTCGAAGCTGTTGTCCACGTACTGCGACGAGCGCAAGGCATGCCGGAAAAAGTAGCCGGTCAACAGCATGAGGATGAGCAAAATGCTGCCAAGCGTCGGCAGCAATGACCACAGCAACTGTTGCCCCGGACGCTCGAGGTCTGCGACCAGACTGTAACCGGTACTGTCCAGCGGCACTCGGGGCTGGCCCGCTTCGATGGTTTCGTCCGGGGCCAGGGTCAGGTTGTTCAGGCCGAAGCCGCTGCCGATCTTCCGCAGTTTGGCAGGCGTCAGCTTGTCGACGAATACCAGCACGGAGGTGTTACGGGGTTCTTCGGTGGGGCGCTCGTCATTGGGAATGATGGCCGCCGCCGTCACCAGCGCCGGCCAGTCTTCAAACAACGAATAGGTACTGACGGGCTTGGTGAGGTCGCTCTGCAGCTGTACCTGGTCGACCAGTGCAGTGGCCGACGCCTTGAGAAAACCGGAAATGTTTGCTTCGACCAATTGGCCGCGCACCACCGCATATTTGGTCTGTTCCCGGTTCAGGACAAATACGCCGTCATAGCCATCGCTGGTGAACAGGGTTTTGCCGAGGTTTTGTTCAACGTAGGCCCAGTTCGTGTCGACCTGAGCGCTCAGATGCTCATAGGCCGTTGTCCAGTAGGCGTAACTGGTGATGTAGTTTTTTGAAGCCAGGATGCGGTTTTCCAGGGCTCGGGTCGAATAGAACAGGTTGTCGTTCACATCGTCGTCATCGAGCCGCGTCGCAATACTTAACAGGGCACCGACGGCGGTGATGACACCGGCTATGAACAGCACGCCTACGGCAAAGGCCAGGCGTCGGGTGGCGTTACGTTGAGGCGAGGGGAGCGGGGCCGCATGAGTGGAAAAGTCCATTCGCTCATCCTTGATCCGTGATTACGGCATCTAGAACACTTGGATCGACGCAATGTTCAGTCTTGTCTGCGCCACCGTTTGAAGGGTAGCAGGCACTTCGGACTTTCATCGACAATGCGCGTCCACCAACTCGATCCAGTGCCTGACGGGCGTGCGGCCGGCGCCGTCGAGGTGGATCTGGCAGCCGATGTTGGCGGTGGCGATGATCTCGGGATGACCACTCTCCAGCGCATCGAGTTTGTTGTCGCGCAGTGACCTGGCCAGCGCCGGTTGGGTGATCGAATAAGTACCCGCCGAGCCGCAGCACAGATGAGCGTCGGGGACGGCAGTCAGGTCGAAGCCCAGGCGGGTCAGCACCGACTCCACTGCACCGCCGAGTTTCTGTGCATGTTGCAAAGTGCAGGGGCAATGGAAAGCTACACGTTGATTGGCGCGGATGCCGAAGGACTCGAGCGGCTCCTCGCGCAGCACCTCAACCAGGTCTTTTGCCAGCGCGCTGACGGCTTTGGCCTTTTCGGCATAAGCCGGATCGGTGCGAAGCAAGTGCCCGTAATCCTTGATGAACGCACCGCAACCGCTGGCAGTCTGTACGATCGCCTCGGCGCCCTGTGTGATGGCCGGCCACCACGCATCAATGTTGTGGCGCGCGCGCTCAAGACCGCTGGCCTGGGCGTCGAGGTGATAATCCACCGCGCCGCAACAACCCGCCTCGCGGGCAGGAATCACGCTGATGCCCAGACGATCCAGCACCCGGGCTGCTGCGGCATTGGTATTGGGTGACACGCCTGGCTGCACGCAACCCTCGAGCATCAGCACTTGTCGCGCATGACCGATGACGGGACGTGGTGCAGGCAGCACCACGTTGCGTGGCAGTTTGTCTTGCAGGGAATGGGGCAGTAGCGCCCGGAACATCCGGCCGGCTTTGATCAGCCCTTTGAACATCTGCGGATTGGGCACGACGCGTCGAAGACTTTCACGCAACAGACGCTGCCCGAGCGGCCGCGCAACGGCGTCGTCGACCACCGCCCGGCCGATGTCGAGCAGGTTGTGATAGTCCACGCCGGAAGGGCAGGTGGTTTCACAGTTGCGACACGACAGGCAGCGATCCAGATGCTGCTGGGTTTTGGCCGTGACTTCGTTGCCTTCGAGCACTTGCTTGATCAAGTAGATGCGCCCGCGCGGGCCGTCCAGCTCATCGCCGAGCAATTGGTAGGTCGGGCAGGTCGCATTGCAGAACCCGCAATGCACGCACGTGCGCAGGATGCTTTCGGCCTCTTCGGCACGGGGCAGTTGTCGGGCTTGCGGGCTGAGGTTGGTCTGCATGGCTCAAAGCTCCGCGTACAGACGCCCGGGGTTGAAAATGCCCCGGGGGTCGAGTTGTCGTTTGAGTTGGCGGTGATAGTGCAGCAGGGCGGGTGCCAGAGGATGGAACGGTTCATCGATCAGGCCGTGGCTGTAGCAGGTCGCGTGGCCGCCGACGTGGCCGACCACTTTGCGAATGTTCGCCGCTTCTGCCGTGGATTTGAGCCAGCGTTGCGCACCGGCCCAGTCAAGCCACTGCTCGCCGGGCAGGTTCAGCGGCGGGGTGTTGAGCGGCACGGACAGGCGCCAGAGCGGTTGGTCTTGATCAAAGAAGCCCAGATGCTGTTCGTTGAGATCGGCCCAGAACGAACTGTCGATCAGCTCGCCGCCAAGTCGATCATGGGCGGCCGCCACTGAGCCTTCGCCGCCCTCCAGACGCAAGTGCAGTTGCCGGCCATCGTGACAGGCAGCGCTGATCGGCAACGGCTGCTGGCCCCATTCGGCCAGACGCAGCAACGCCTGTTCGCCGGACATCTCCAGACTGAGGCTCAGGCACGCTCGCGGTTTGGGCAGCACCTTTAGCGAGACTTCGGTGATCACCCCAAGCGATCCGTAACTGCCGGCCATCAGGCGCGACAGGTCATAACCGGCAACGTTCTTCATGACTTCGCCACCAAAGCGCAGGTGTTTGCCGTGACCGGTGATGATCCGTGTGCCGAGCACAAAGTCGCGCACCGATCCCGACCACGGGCGACGCGGGCCCGACAACCCGCTGGCGATCATGCCGCCCACGGTGGCGTCGTCGGCGAATGCCGGCGGTTCGCAGGCCAGCATCTGTTGCGAGGCGTCCAGCACCGCCAGCAATTCTGCCAGCGGAGTGCCGCAGCGCGCGGTGATCACCAGTTCGGTCGGGTCGTAGCGGACGATGCCGCAGTGAGCGCGGGTGTCGAGAATTTCACCGCCGACGATGCGTCCCAGAAAAGCCTTGCTGTTGGCGCCCTGAATGCGCAGCGGCGTGGCATTTTCCAGCGCTAGCTTGACCTGTTCCAGCAGAGTGGCGCTGTCATCGAAATCCTTTGTATCGCCCATCAGAACCGCTCCAGTTCGGGGAAGGGCAACTGCCCGTGGTGTACGTGCAAGGCGCCGAATTCGGCACAGCGGTGCAGGGTCGGAATGTTTTTGCCGGGATTGAGCAAGCCACTCGGATCGAACGCCGCTTTCACGGCGTGAAACAGGGTCAGTTCGTCACCGTTGAACTGCGCGCACATCTGGTTGATTTTTTCCCGGCCCACACCGTGTTCGCCGGTGATGCTGCCGCCGACCTTCACGCACAGTTCGAGGATCTTGCCACCCAGCGCTTCGGCACGTTCCAGCTCGCCGGGCTGGTTGGCGTCGAACAGAATCAGTGGGTGCATGTTGCCGTCGCCAGCGTGGAATACATTGGCGACCCGCAAGCCATATTCGGCTGAAAGCTGCGCAATTGCGTGCAGTACACCGGGCAATTCGCGGCGCGGAATTGTGCCGTCCATGCAGTAATAGTCCGGCGACAACCGGCCCACGGCGGGGAACGCATTCTTGCGTCCAGCCCAGAATCGCACGCGTTCGGCTTCGTCCCGGGCCTGGCGCAGTTCGGTGGCGCCGGCGTGTTCGAGCACTTGCCGGACCCGCGTGCAATCATCGTGGACATCGGCTTCAACGCCATCGAGTTCGCAAAGCAGAATCGCCTCGGCGTCCACCGGATAACCGGCGTGGATGAAGTCTTCGGCCGCGCGAATCGCCAGGTTATCCATCATTTCCAGGCCGCCGGGGATGATGCCGGCCGCGATGATGTCGGCCACTGCGCGGCCGGCCTTTTCCACGGAGTCGAATGCCGCCAGCAGCACTTTGGCCGTCTGCGGTTTGGGCAAGAGCTTGACCGTGACTTCGGTAATCACCCCGAGCAGGCCTTCGGAACCGGTGAACAGTGCCAGCAGGTCGAAACCGGGGGAATCCAGCGCGTCCGATCCCAATGTCAGGCGTTCGCCATCGACGGTTAGAATCTCGACCTTGAGCAGGTTATGCACGGTCAGTCCGTACTTGAGGCAGTGCACGCCACCGGCGTTTTCCGCCACATTGCCGCCGATGGAGCAGGCGATTTGCGAGGAAGGATCAGGCGCGTAATACAACCCGAACGGCGCCGCGGCCTGGGAGATCGCCAGATTGCGCACACCGGGTTGAACCCGTGCAGTACGCGCCGCGGGATCGATGTGCAGGATGTTATTGAAACGCGCCATCACCAGCAGCAAACCTTTTTCCAGCGGTAGAGCGCCGCCGGACAATCCGGTCCCGGCGCCCCGGGCCACCACCGGCACACGTCGTTCGTGGCAGATCCGCAACACGCCCTGAACTTCATCGATATGTCGTGGCAGTACCACCAGCAGCGGCGTGGTGCGATAGGCGGACAGCCCATCGCATTCATAAGGCTTCAATTCTTCGCGCTGATGCAACACTTCCAGGTCTGGCCATTGGTGCAGCAGGGCTTGCAGAAGTGCAGTCTTGTCGACGTCGGGCAAAACGCCGTCGACCTGTTCGTCGTAGAGAATGTTCATGATCGTTGGACGACCCTCCGTTGTCGTTATTCGAGGTCGGTGCCGGTTTCCATCATTGGGCTGCTGACACCGAGAAGTAAAGCGTAGCGGCCGGAGGTCCGTTGGCTCCCGCGCTCCTGTAATATGCCGCCACCTCACCCCAACGAGCATGGAAAATGGATTCTCACTCGATTCTGGCCTTTACCCTGGTTGCCACGATTGCGATCGCCAGCCCGGGGCCCGCGACCCTGATGGCGATCAACAACAGCCTGGCCCATGGTCAACGCAGTGCAATCTGGTCATCCCTCGGCAATGCCAGTGGCCTGTTCTGCCTCTCGGCTGCAGCGATGCTGGGACTTGGGGCCTTGCTGGCCAGCTCCGAAATGCTGTTCAACGCGGTGAAAATCATCGGTGCCGGTTATCTGTTCTACCTCGGGATCCGGCAGTTGTTCAAAAAAGGTTCGATGCTCCCGGAGCACGTTGAAGATGAGTCGAAAAAGGTCCGGCCTACTCGCAGCAAACTGTACAAGTCAGCGTTCCTGACGGCCGTGACCAATCCCAAGGCAACAATGTTCTTCACCGCACTGTTTCCTCAGTTCATCGATCAGGGCGCGACATTGCTGCCGCAGTTTCTGATCCTCACCTCGATTTTTATGGCGTTGTCGGTGACGTCGCTGACGCTTTATGCAGCGCTCGCCTCGCGGGCCAAGGGCGTGCTGACCCGGCCTGCGCTGTCCCGCTGGGTCAGTCGGGTGGTGGGAACTACGTTTATCGGTTTCGGGGCTGCGATTCTGACGATGCGTCGGCAGGCCGCGTAAGTAAAAGCTGTCCGACTGAAATCAGTCATCCATTTCAAGGAAGCATTGCGTGGCACTCAGGGTTTTAGTGGTCGGCGGTTATGGAAATTTCGGCAGCATTGTCAGTCGGCATTTGATTGAGATGCCTGACATCGAGCTGGTGATCTCAGGCCGCGATCCGCAGAAATTGGCGCACAAAGTCGACGAGCTGAAAGCCCGGTCGGGCGTTGTCTGCGAGAGTTGGTGCGGCAACGCGATGGGGGACGGGTTTGACGCAGCTCTGAAATCGCTGAACATTCAACTGGTCATCCACACCGGCGGCCCGTTTCAAGGGCAATCCTATGCGGTTGCCGAGCGCTGCATTGGCGCGGGTGTGCATTATTGCGATTTGTCCGACTGCCGAACATTTGTCAACGACATCGGAATCCTCGATGCCCGCGCGAAACAGGCCGGGGTGGCGATTCTCAGCGGTTGCAGTTCGGTGCCGACACTTTCATCGGCTCTTATCGATGAACAGCGGCATCGCTTCTCCCGCATCGATTCGATCGAACATGGTATTTCCTCGTCGGCGAAAATGCCGGGCCTGTCGACGGTTGAAGGTGTTCTGGCCTACGCCGGCAAGCCGATCAGGCAACTCAGGAATGGCCAGGTTCATGAGGTGGCAGGCTGGCTGGACCTGACGTTGCGCAAGATGCCTCACCTGGGCGTTCGGGTGCTGGCGAATGTCGACGTGCCGGACATGGATATCTTCGCTAAACGCTATGGCGCACAAACCTTGAGTTTCAAGGCGGGTGCGGGCCTGAAGCTGGGTGGTGTGGCCAACGGTCTGTTCGCGCTGGCCCGCAGGTTTGGTGCGTTTCGTGATCATCTTCCCTGGGCCGCGCGGCTTCATCGTTGGGGGACCTGGTTCGAGCGATTCGGTGATGGCAAAAGCGCAATGTATATCGACGTGACAGGACTCGGTATCGACGGAAAACCGCTGGCCATGACGGTGCAGCTCACCGCCCGGAATGACAAGGGACCGGAAATCCCCAGCTGCGCAGCCGTTGCCCTGGCCGCGAAAATCGCGCAGGGATACCAGCCCGAGGCTGGCGCACGTCCTTGTGTAGGAGAGGTCAGCGTTGACGAGTACATGGCGGCCATCAACGATCCGCAGAATCTGAGCCTGTCGATGCATTTCTCTGACGGGCAGAACTGACCGTGCTCTACCTATGCCTCAAATACATTCATATCATCGCCGCGGTTTTTCTGTTCGGATTCGGCATGGGGTCGTACCTCTACTTGATCGCCGCGAGCCGTACAGCCAACCCTCTGGTGATCGCGCACGTGGCGAGAATGGTCGTACGATTCGACGCCTGGATCACCACGCCGGCGGGCTTTATTCAGGTCGCGACGGGTTACGGGTTGACCAGGCTTGCCGCAATACCCTTGACCACGGAGTGGGTACTGACGTCCTTGATCATTTTCCTGTGCGTCGGCTCGCTCTGGTTGCCGGTTTTGGTGCTTCAGAAGCGTTTGTACGTGATGGCTTCAAGCGCAGTCGAGACTGGGGCAGGGCTCGCTGATGACTACCGCTGCGTTTATCGAAAGTGGTTCTGGATGGGTGTTGCCGGTTTTCTGGGGATGTTCGTGATCGTGCTGCTGATGGTGACGAAGATGACGCCGGGGCAGTGGGCCGACCTGTTGGTCTAGCGAACGCAACGCCCGATACACTCGTACCGGACGTCGCGTCGTATCAGGCGAAGCTCAATCCAGATCGCTCGCCTGATGCCGCTCCGGAACCTGGCTCGCTTCATCGCCCCACGTCCGGTTGACGCGCTGGCCACGAATCACCGCAGGCCGTTCGGCAATCTCTTGCGCCCAGCGCTGCACGTGAGTGTATTCGTGAGCGGAAAGGAACTCGGCGGCAGAATAGACATTGTTGCGCACCAATTGCCCGTACCAAGGCCAGACCGCGATGTCGGCGATGGTGTAGTCGTTGCCGGCAAGGTAAGGGCTTTCGCTCAGTCGGCGATCGAGCACATCCAGCTGCCGCTTGGTTTCCATGGTGAATCGATTGATCGGGTATTCGAGTTTCTCCGGCGCATACGCATAAAAATGTCCGAAGCCACCGCCGAGGTAGGGCGCTGAGCCCATCTGCCAGAACAGCCAGTTCAGGGTTTCGGTGCGTCCCGCCAGGTCGGTAGGCAGGAAGGCGCCAAATTTTTCCGCCAGATAAAGCAGGATCGAGCCGGATTCGAAGACGCGAATGGCCGGTTCTGCGCTGCGATCCAGTAGCGCCGGAATTTTCGAATTGGGGTTGATATCGACAAAGCCGCTGGAGAACTGATCGCCCTCGTTGATGCGGATCAGCCAGGCGTCATACTCGGCGCCGGTGTGTCCGAGCGCCAGCAGCTCCTCAAGCAGGATGGTCACTTTCACGCCGTTGGGTGTGGCCAGCGAGTAGAGCTGCAGCGGGTGTTTGCCAATTGGCAATGTTTTTTCATGCGTCGGCCCGGCAATCGGACGATTGATGCTGGCGAACTGGCCGCCGGACGGAGCGATGTGTTTCCAGACCTTGGGTGGAGCGTAGGGCGCCTTGCTCATGAAACGGACCTCATCGGTTGTATGCTGGATGACGTGAGCCGGGCAGGGAGCGTGCCGGGCTCTTGTCGAACAGGACACCATAGAAGGGCGTTTGAATGCCACTGGTTGTTCGCTGAAATGGTTTGGGTAAAAAACGAGCCCGGCGGGTGCCGGTCTTCTGGCCGCTTCTTCTATATAGAAGAATGTTGTGTGTCGGTAGCAGAGCTATGGCGCGAATCTGTGCGCAATTGCGCCGGACTCACGCCGAGGCGCTGTTTGAAGGCTGTGGTCATATGCGCCTGTGAGTTGAAGCCGCAAGCGAGAGCTATCTGCGAGAGGCTGGCCGTTGTATCGCGCATCGACGCTCGGGCTTTGGTCAGCCGCCTGTCGATCAGGTAACTGTGGGGGCTTTTGCCGGTCGCCTGCTTGAAGGCGCGCATGAAATAGCCCTCTGACAAGTCCAGCAATTGCGCCATTTCCGGGACGCTGAGCGGGCTGCCGAGGCCGGCGTCGATGAACTCGTCCAGCAGGCGCATTCGGCTGCCGGTGATCGAGCCTTGATGCATTGCGGCCTCATGGCCCTCAACCCGTTCAGCCAGGTTGAGCGCCCAGCTTTCCCAGTCATCATCCAGAGAGGCTTGCAGCAGCGCATTGCGCATTCGCGACGCGAGGTGAATAGCCTGCGGGTCGATGCGATTGTTGAACGCACTGTCTCCCGCCAGTGCCGTGCCGTCTGTGCGTATCACTCGCAGGTACTCGCCGCCCATGGGTGACTCGGACAACACGTCACATCCAGCCGGAACAAACGCCAGGCCATTGGGCATCGCATCGAAGGGGCGTATCCGGTCAGTACCAATGGCGTGCACGCCGCGCTGGCTGTCGAAGGCAAATCCAATCGCGGACTGGGTCGCCACGTATCGCACCGAGTATGCAGCGCCGGGCAGCAGCTCGATCGCCCACGGACCGGCTTCGACACGACGTATCGGCTCATCAGCGACTATGGAATGGCGACGGTTTCGATGGCTCATGAACACCATAGTAGTGAAGGGAGCGCACAAAAGTCAGGTCGGTTTTTTGAAAGCCGACGTCATGCGTCCGTGCCTAGACTGAGCCAAAACTCAAGGAACTACCTATATGCACGCATTGACTCGCGATGATATTGAAAATGCTGCCCGTCAGGTTTATCAGGTGATGCCGGCCACCGCCCAATACCGTTGGCCGTTACTGGCCGAGCGGTTGGGCTGCACCGTTTGGGTCAAGCATGAAAACCATACGCCCACCGGCGCCTTCAAGGTGCGCGGCGGTATTACCTTTATGCACTGGCTGCGTCGTGAACATCCGGCTGTCAAAGGCATTGTCTCTGCGACGCGTGGCAATCACGGTCAGAGCCTGGCGCTGGCGGCGCGGGCGGCGGGGCTGAAGGCGTTGATTGTGGTGCCGCGGGGCAATTCGCTGGAAAAGAACAACGCCATGCGTGGCTTTGGTGGTGAAGTGGTCGAGTGCGGGCGCGATTTTGACGAGGCTCGTGAGGAGGCGGCGCGTCTGGCGCAGGAGCATGACCTTTTCCTGGTGCCGCCGTTTCACGTTGAACTGGTAAAGGGGGTGGCAACGTATGCGCTGGAGTTGTTCGGTGCTGCGCCGGATCTGGATACGGTTTACGTGCCCATCGGTTGCGGATCGGGGATCTGTGGTGTGATCGCCGCTCGCGACGCGCTAGGACTGAATACCGAGGTGGTGGGGGTGGTGTCGACAGAAGCCGCGGCTGCCAAGTTGTCGTTTGAAGCGAACGTGATCTGCGAAACCCCGTCGGCGAACACCTTTGCCGATGGCCTGGCCGTGCGCAAGCCGATTGCGCAGGCGTTCGACATCTATAAGGAAGGGGCGACGAGGATCGTCTCGGTCAGCGAAGGCGAGATCGCCCAAGCCATGCGTGTCTATTACACCGATACCCACAACCTCGCAGAAGGCGCGGGTGCCTCAGCGTTGGCCGCATTGATGCAGGAGCGTGGAAAAATGCAGGGGAAACAGGTCGGCGTGATTCTGTCCGGGGGAAATATTGACCAGTCGGTGTATGCCACGGTGATTGGTTGATTGTCGGTGAAAAGAATTTTCAAACGGGGGTTGACCACGAATTTCAATCCGGTATTATTCGCCTCCGGTTAGCGAGCAACGTTATGTTGCTTCTGACGCAAGTGATTGAATTTAAATGAAAATAATCACTTGACAGCAAATGAGGCTGCTGTAGAATGCGCGCCTCGGTTGAGACGAAAGATCTTAACCAATCGCTCTTTAACAACTGAATCAAGCAATTCGTGTG
>NZ_JBQEQA010000025.1:0-100379 GCF_052045815.1 Pseudomonas sp. 22085 | reverse complement strand
AGTCTGGCAGTCGACATATTGCTGACTGACACACCGCCTTCGCGAGCAAGCCCGCTCCCACAAGGGTCTCTGTTTCGTCAGGGAGCCTGGAGTGACCGGGCTCCCGTCAACGGTTTACAGCTTGATCCAGGTCGCCTTCAGCTCGGTGTATTTGTCGAACGCGTGCAGCGACTTGTCACGACCGTTGCCCGACTGCTTGAAGCCGCCGAACGGCGCGGTCATGTCACCGCCATCGTACTGGTTGACCCACACGCTGCCGGCTCGCAGGGCCTTGGCGGTCAGGTGCGCCTTGGAAATGTCCTGAGTCCACACCGCTGCCGCCAGGCCGTAAGGCGTGTCGTTGGCGATGTTGATCGCTTCCTCGGCGGTATCGAACGCGATGACCGACAGCACCGGGCCAAAGATCTCTTCCTGGGCAATCTTCATCGCATTGCTCACGCCGTCGAAAATCGTCGGCTCGACGTAGGTGCCACCGGTTTCCTGAAGGATGCGCTTGCCGCCGGCCACCAGTTTGGCGCCATCGGAGTGGCCCGACTCGATGTAGGACAGCACGGTGTTCATCTGCTGAGTGTCGACCAGCGCGCCAACGTTGGTAGCCGGATCCAGCGGGTTGCCCGGTTTCCAGGTTTTCAGCGCCTCGATCACCATCGGCAGGAATTTGTCCTTGATCGAACGCTCGACCAGCAGGCGGGAACCGGCGGTGCAGACTTCGCCCTGGTTGAAGGCGATGGCGCTGGCGGCGGATTCGGCAGCGGCTTGCAGATCCGGCGCATCGGCAAACACGATGTTCGGGCTCTTGCCGCCGGCTTCCAGCCACACACGTTTCATGTTCGATTCACCGGAATAAATCATCAGCTGCTTGGCGATCTTGGTCGAACCGGTGAACACCAGGGTGTCGACATCGTTATGCAGAGCGAGCGCCTTGCCGACGGTGTGGCCGTAACCAGGCAGCACGTTCAGCACGCCTTTCGGAATGCCGGCCCCGACTGCCAGCTCGGCGATGCGGATGGCGGTCAGCGGGGATTTTTCCGATGGCTTGAGGATCACCGAGTTACCGGTCGACAGCGCCGGGCCGAGCTTCCAGCAGGCCATCATCAGCGGGAAGTTCCACGGCACGATGGCGCCAACCACGCCCACTGGCTCGCGGGTCACCAGACCCAGTTGATCGTGCGGCGTAGCGGCGACTTCGTCGTAGATTTTGTCGATCGCCTCACCGCTCCAGCTCAGCGCTTGCGCAGCGCCCGGCACGTCGATGTACAGCGAATCGCTGATCGGCTTGCCCATGTCGAGGGTTTCGAGCAGGGCCAGTTCTTCGGCGTGCTGCTTGAGCAGGCCGGCGAAACGGATCATGGTGGCTTTGCGTTTGGTCGGCGCCAGGCGCGACCAGACGCCGGAGTTGAAGGTGGCGCGGGCGTTTTCCACGGCGCGCTGGGCGTCGGCGGCGTCACAGCTGGCAATCTTGCCCAGCAGACGGCCATCGACCGGGCTGATGCACTCGAAGGTCTCGCCGGAGACGGCATCGGTGTACTCGCCATTAAGGTAGGCGCGGCCTTCGATCTTCAGGTCGCGGGCGCGTTGTTCCCAGTCGGCACGAGTCAGGGTGGTCATTCGAGTGTCCTCCTCTTGTTCAATACGAGCGCCGCGATCGTCGCGGTCGTCCTCAGGAATACTGCCCGGCCAGCCTGCTTTTCGGCCCAAGGCATCCGCCACCCTAAACCAGCGGCCGGGGTTGTTTCAATATATTTGACATAAGCTCGCCATACTGCCTTGCGGCGTTCAATTTAATCAACATAGACTTTGGCCCTTTCACGCCATCGCGCCGTCATTACGGGAGAAAACAACAATGAACATCCAGCACGTCGTCGACATCAGCCTGACCACAACCGAAGCCGAACGCTATCGCCCGGACCCGGCCAAAGTGCTCAAGGGCGATCCCGAACAAGCGGTGTTCAATCAGTACGACAGCCCTTGCGGGCAAATGGGTGTCGGCGTGTGGGAAGGTGCGGTCGGGCAGTGGACGGTGAACTACACCGAACACGAATACTGCGAGATCCTGCAAGGCGTTTCGGTGCTGCGTGACGGCGAAGGCAATGCCAAGACCCTGCGCGTCGGTGATCGCTTCGTGATTCCGGCCGGTTTCCGTGGCACCTGGGAAGTGCTGGAAGCCTGCCGCAAGGTCTATGTGATCTTCGAACAGAAGGCTTGAGGTTTTCGTTGACTGATCTGGCCCCAATCGCTGGCAAGCCAGCTCCCACAATTTCGGCGGTGTGCACAAATCTTGTGAACGCCAATTACCCCTGTGGGAGCTGGCTTGCCAGCGATGAGGCCCGCACAGACACCACAAAATCCTGGGCAACAAAAAAGGCCCGTATCGTGAGATACGGGCCTTTTTCGTAAGTCGGGAAAAATCAATTACTTGATTTTGCCTTCCTTGTAGATCACGTGCTTGCGAACAACCGGATCATATTTCTTGATCTCGATTTTGTCCGGGGTAGTACGCTTGTTCTTGTCGGTAGTGTAGAAGTGACCAGTACCGGCGCTCGAGATCAAACGAATCAATTCACGCATGATTAGCTCCCTTAAACCTTGCCGTCGCGACGCAGCTCGGCCAGCACAACGCTGATGCCACGCTTGTCGATGATACGCATGCCTTTGGCGGAAACGCGCAGGCGTACGAAACGTTTCTCTTCTTCAACCCAGAAGCGGTGATGCTGCAGGTTCGGCAGGAAACGACGACGGGTTTTGTTGTTTGCGTGGGAAATGTTGTTCCCAGTCACCGGACCCTTACCGGTAACTTGACATACTCTAGACATGCCTCAGCCCTCTAAAACCACATGCCCAACCCGGCATGGGTTGGCCGCTTAATCTCTAGTCATTGTGGCGCCAGGCGCCGCGATTCTTTAGAGGTCTTACCGGCTACACCTACAAGCGAAGGAACCGGGCCCCTAGAAAAGAGCGCTGCTTTATACCAGAAAGACCACGGAGCAACAACTTTCCGTGCGCAAAGAATGGCTAAAAAGCCGCTTTTCCCGGCCGCAAGCGCCTTGGACAAAGGCTGCCGGCAATTTTTACCATTCGTCGAAGAAAACCGATCATACCCGCTATCGCGACTTTTCCTGCCGTCACTTGCGACAAATCCTCCGCCGCGCAGCCCCGAAAATGCAAAAAGGGGATAGTCATTTGCAATCGCGACCACTAGGGTAGGACTTTTCCAGACTGCACTTGCAGATGGGCCTTCGATCTGTAAAGGAAGCCGACCATGCGCCTCGCTGCCCTCCCCCTGCTCTTCGCCCCGCTGTTACTGAGTCCACTGGCCCAGGCCGCCGCCCTGAGCGTCTGCACCGAGGCCAGCCCCGAGGGCTTCGACGTGGTGCAGTACAACTCGCTGACCACCACCAACGCCTCGGCTGACGTGCTGATGAATCGTCTGGTGGATTTCGACACCGCCAGCGGCAAGGTCGTCCCAAGCCTGGCCGACAGCTGGGAAGTCAGCACCGATGGCCTGACCTACGTGTTCAAGTTGCATCCGCAGGTGAAGTTCCACACCACCGACTACTTCAAACCGACCCGCGAACTGACCGCCGAAGACGTCAAATTCAGTTTCGATCGCATGCTCGACCCGGCCAACCCGTGGCACAAGGTCGCCCAGAGCGGCTTCCCCCACGCCCAGTCGATGCAGTTGCCGAGCCTGATCAAGAAGATCGACGCACTGGATCCGCTCACCGTGCGCTTCACTCTCGATCATCCGGACTCGACGTTCCTCGCGACCCTGAGCATGGGCTTCGCCTCCATTTATTCTGCTGAATACGCCGACAAGCTGCTGAAGGCTGGTGCGACCGACAAACTCAACAGCCAACCGGTCGGCACCGGACCGTTCGTCTTCACCCGATTCCAGAAAGACGCCTCGATCCGCTACAAGGCCAACCCGGACTACTTCCGCGGCAAGCCTGCGGTGGACCCGCTGATCTTCGCCATCACTCCGGACGCCAACGTGCGTCTGCAAAAGTTGCGGCGCAACGAGTGCCAGATCGCCCTGTCGCCAAAACCATTGGACGTACAGGCCGCGAAGCAGGAGCCGACGCTGAAAGTCGAAAAGACTGACGCGTTCATGACCGCCTTCGTCGGCATCAACAGCCAGCATCCACCACTGGACAAACCGGAAGTGCGCCAGGCGATCAACCTCGCCTTCGACAAGGCCAACTACCTCAAGGCTGTATTCGAAGACACCGCCGAAGCCGCCAACGGTCCGTATCCGCCGAATACCTGGAGCTACGCGAAAAACCTGCCGGGTTACGCCCACGACGTGGACAAGGCCAAGGCACTGCTCGCCAAGGCCGGATTGAAGGACGGTTTCCAGACCACCATCTGGACGCGTCCGTCCGGCAGCCTGCTCAACCCGAATCCGAGCCTAGGCGCACAACTGCTGCAATCGGATCTGGCAGAAATCGGCATTCAGGCGGAAATCCGCGTGATCGAATGGGGCGAACTGATCCGTCGCGCCAAGGCTGGCGAGCATGACCTGCTGTTCATGGGCTGGGCCGGCGACAACGGCGATCCGGACAACTTCCTCACCCCGCAGTTTTCCTGCGCGGCGGTCAAATCCGGCACCAACTTCGCCCGCTATTGCAATGCCGACCTGGACAAGCTGATCAGCGCCGGCAAGACCACCAGCGAACAAGGCGTACGTACCAAACTGTACGAACAGGCACAGGCGCAGATCCAGCAGCAGGCGCTGTGGCTGCCATTGGCGCATCCGACGGCGTATGCGCTGACGCGTAAAGACGTGCAGGGTTACTCGGTGAGCCCGTTCGGGCGGCAGGACTACTCCAAAGTCACCCTTAAATAACCCGCCACAACACAAAACCTGTGGGAGCTGGATTGCCAGCGATAGCGGACTGACAGACAACATTGTGCTGAATGCCGCCGTCATCGCTGGCAAGCCAGCTCCCACAGGGTTTTGCATTCTCCCTTCGGAGCTACATCCAGCCACATTCCGCCATCGACAACGGCTCACCATCGCCCACGATGAAGTGATCGAGCACCCGCACATCGATCAACTCCAAAGCCTTTTGCAAGCGCTTGGTCAATAATCGATCAGCCTGACTCGGATCGCTGTTTCCCGACGGATGGTTGTGGCACAGGATCACCGCCGCCGCGTTGTTGGCCAGGGAACGCTTCACGACTTCCCGGGGATGCACGGCGGTGTTGTCGATCGAGCCGCGAAACAGCGTTTCAAAGGTCAACACTTGATGTTTGGAGTCCAGAAACAGGCAGCCGAAAACCTCGTGCGGCTCATGGCGCAACATGGCTTTGAGATAATCACGGACCACTTGTGGATTTTCCAGCGCCGTTTTCTGCCGCATGCGCTCGGCCAAATGTCGCCGCCCCATCTCCAGTACAGCCTGCAGTTGGGCAAACTTCGCCGGCCCCAGGCCTAATTGCTCGCTGAACGCCCCAAGGTCAGCCTCCAGCAACGCACGGAGGCTACCGAACTGATTCAACAAGTGTCGCGCCAGATCCACTGCGCTTTTGCCAGATACCCCGGTTCGCAGAAAAATCGCCAGCAATTCGGCATCGGAAAGACTTCCCGAGCCCTGTTCCAACAGCTTCTCCCGCGGCCTTTCCGCCGCCGGCCAATCGCGAATACTCATACACATTCCTTGTCTGTGGGCGCCGCTGTTCCGTAGCGGTCGCTGTGATATCGTAGCCCATCTTTTTTGCGGGCGAATTCACTCTGGGGAGGGGGTTTCGCCACGTATGTCACCAACGAAATGAAAGGCAGACCTATGCAGCGGCTGTATCGGAAACGCATCGTTCTGGGCGTCGGCGGCGGCATTGCTGCCTACAAGAGCGCCGACCTAGTGCGCCGCCTGATCGATCAGGGCGCCGAAGTGCGCGTGGTCATGACCCGCGGCGGCAGCGAATTCATCACCCCGCTGACCATGCAGGCGCTGTCCGGCCACCCGGTTCACCTGGACTTGCTCGACCCGGCTGCTGAAGCCGCAATGGGCCACATCGAACTGGCCAAATGGGCCGATCTGGTGCTGATCGCTCCGGCCACCGCCGACCTGCTCGCTCGCCTGGCCCAAGGCATCGCCAATGATTTGCTAACGACATTGGTGCTGGCCACCGACGCCATCGTCGCAGTCGCCCCGGCCATGAACCAGGCCATGTGGCGCGATCCGGCGACCCAGGCCAACCTGCAACTCCTTGAAAGTCGCGGCCTGAAGACCTTCGGCCCGGCCTCGGGCAGCCAGGCCTGCGGCGACGTCGGCATGGGCCGCATGATGGAAGCCACCGACCTGGCCCAGCTCGCGGCGGACTGCTTCCAGCGCCAGGCATTGACCGGCAAACACGTAGTGATCACCGCCGGTCCGACCCAGGAAAACATCGATCCGGTGCGCTACATCACCAATCACAGCTCCGGCAAAATGGGCTTCGCCCTGGCGGAAGCGGCGGTGGAAGCCGGCGCCCGCGTCACGCTGATCAGCGGCCCGGTGCATTTGCCGACGCCGGATCGTGTCACCCGGATCGACGTGGTCAGCGCCCGCGACATGCTCGCCGCGTGTGAAGCCGCGATCCCTTGCGACATCTTCATCGCCTCGGCGGCGGTCGCGGACTACCGCCCGGAAGTCGTCGCCCCGCAAAAATTGAAGAAAGACCCTACGAGCGGCGACGGCTTCGTCCTGCAAATGGTGCGCAACCCGGACATCCTGGCCACCATCGCGACCCGTCCCGACCGTCCGTTCAGTGTCGGCTTCGCCGCCGAGACCGAACACCTGCTCGACTACGCTGCGCGCAAGCTGAAGGACAAGAATCTCGATCTGATCGTCGCCAACGACGTCGCCAACCCGAGCATCGGTTTCAACAGCGAAGAAAACGCCTGCAGCGTCATCGACCGTGCGCTGCACGCCACGGTTTTCGCCCAGACCAGCAAGGGCAAAATCGCTCGCCAACTGGTCACTTTTATCGCCGAACGTCTGAACCAGGTTTAATTTACATGCACGCTTTGCAAGCCAAGATCCTCGACCCACGCATCGGTACCGAATTCCCGCTGCCGCAATACGCCACACCGGGCTCCGCCGGTCTCGACCTGCGCGCCATGCTGCAAGAGGACATCGTGATCAAGCCGGGTGAAACGGTGCTGATTCCTACCGGTCTGTCGGTCTATATCGGCGACCCGAACCTCGCCGCGCTGATCCTGCCGCGTTCGGGCATGGGCCATAAGCACGGCATCGTGCTGGGCAACCTCGTCGGCCTGATCGACTCCGACTACCAGGGCCCGCTGATGGTGTCCTGCTGGAACCGTGGCCAGACCGAATTCACCATGCCGGTCGGCGAGCGCCTGGCTCAACTGGTACTGGTACCCGTGGTGCAGGCGCACTTCGAAATGGTTGAAGAGTTCGTCGAGACCGAGCGCGGCACGGGTGGTTTCGGCCATTCCGGCACCAAGTGATCGGCTGAAAACCCGTCGTGGCGAGGAGGCATCCCCCGCCACGAACTTTCAAAATGTCATCTGCAAGGTTTAGCGCTGAAAATCAACGCATTGGCAGGCCAACACCACGCCGGACAAGGCGTCATGGCCCTTTCACACCACGAACTCTCTGTGAAAACCGCCGTCATACCCTTCAGTTTGAGCTTGCCGTCGAATAATCGTCGGTGTGTCCAGCCACTTTCGAGATGGAGCATTTTTGCAGATGAGCACCCCCGCCCAAGTCGCCCCGAAGCTTCCCGACAGCATCTTCCGCGCCTATGACATTCGTGGCACCGTGCCGGAATTCCTCAATGCCGAAACCGCCTACTGGATCGGCCGCGCCATCGGCTCCCAAAGCCTGGCCCAAGGCGAACCGAACGTGTCCGTCGGTCGTGACGGCCGCCTGTCCGGTCCGGAACTGGTTGCCGAACTGATCCGCGGCATCGCCGAGAGCGGCTGCCATGTCAGCGACGTTGGCCTGGTGCCGACGCCTGCGCTGTACTACGCCGCCAACGTGCTGGCCGGCAAATCCGGTGTGATGCTCACCGGCAGCCACAACCCGTCGAACTACAACGGCTTCAAGATCGTGATCGCCGGCGACACCCTCGCCAACGAACAGATCCAGGCCCTGCACGAGCGCCTCAAGACCGGCAACCTGAGCAGCGGCACCGGCAGCGTGACCCAGGTCGAGATCCTTGACCGCTACAACACCGCAATCGTCCAGGACATCAAACTGGCCCGGCGCCTGAAAGTCGTGGTCGACTGTGGCAACGGCGCGGCCGGCGTAATCGCCCCACAACTGATCGAAGCGCTGAACTGCGAAGTCATCCCTCTGTACTGCGAAGTCGACGGTAATTTCCCGAACCATCACCCGGATCCGGGCAAGCCTGAGAACCTCGTCGACCTGATCGCCAAGGTCAAGGAAACCAACGCCGACATCGGCCTGGCCTTCGACGGCGACGGCGACCGCGTCGGCGTGGTGACCAACACTGGCACCATCGTGTTTCCGGACCGCCTGCTGATGCTGTTCGCCCGTGACGTGGTGGCGCGCAACCCGGACGCGGAGATCATCTTCGACGTCAAATGCACCCGTCGCCTGATCCCGCTGATCAAGGAATATGGCGGTCGGCCGCTAATGTGGAAGACCGGTCACTCGTTGATCAAAAAGAAAATGAAACAGTCCGGCGCACTGCTGGCCGGTGAAATGAGCGGGCACATCTTCTTCAAAGAGCGCTGGTTCGGTTTCGACGACGGCATTTACAGCGCCGCACGGCTGCTGGAAATCCTCAGCAAGGAAAAATCTTCGGCCGAAGAGCTGTTCGCGACCTTCCCGAACGATATTTCCACGCCGGAAATCAATATCCATGTGACCGAAGAGAGCAAATTCAGCATCATTGATGCACTGCACGATGCACAGTGGGGCCCAGGCGCCGACCTGACTACCATTGACGGCGTGCGGGTCGACTACGCCAAAGGCTGGGGCCTGGTGCGCGCGTCCAACACCACACCGGTGCTGGTGCTGCGCTTCGAGGCCGATGACGAGGCTGAACTGCAGCGCATCAAAGCTGTGTTCCATGCCCAACTGAAACGCGTTGCACCTGATCTCCAACTACCGTTCTGATTGCTGATTCACCCGGAGCCCTGAATGACCCTCGAACGCGATGCCGCCGCCAACACTGCCAAGGTCCTGTCCGAAGCGCTGCCTTATATCCGCCGATACGTCGGCAAGACCCTGGTGATCAAATACGGCGGCAACGCGATGGAAAGCGAGGAGCTGAAAACCGGCTTCGCCCGCGACATCGTGCTGATGAAGGCCGTGGGCATCAACCCGGTGGTCGTGCACGGCGGTGGCCCGCAGATCGGTGATCTGCTCAAGCGCCTGTCGATCGAAAGCCATTTCGTCGACGGCATGCGCGTTACCGACGCCGCGACCATGGACGTGGTGGAAATGGTCCTCGGCGGCCAGGTCAACAAAAGCATCGTCAACCTGATCAACCGTCACGGCGGCAGCGCCATTGGCCTGACCGGTAAAGACGCCGGGCTGATTCGTGCGAAAAAGCTCACCGTCACCCGCCAGACCCCGGAGATGACCCAGCCGGAAATCATCGACATCGGCCATGTGGGCGAAGTGGTCGGGATCAACACCGAACTGCTGAACCTGCTGGTCAAAGGCAACTTCATCCCGGTGATCGCGCCGATCGGTGTGGGTGAAAACGGCGAGTCGTACAACATCAACGCGGACCTGGTGGCTGGCAAGGTTGCCGAAGCGCTGAAAGCCGAGAAGCTGATGCTGCTGACCAACATCGCCGGCCTGATGGACAAGTCGGGCACCGTGCTGACCGGTCTGAGCACCCAGCAGGTCGACGACCTGATCGCCGACGGCACTATCTATGGCGGCATGCTGCCGAAGATCCGCTGTGCGCTGGAAGCGGTTCAGGGCGGTGTGGGCAGCTCGCTGATCATCGACGGTCGCGTGCCGAACGCGATCCTGCTGGAAATCTTCACCGATACCGGCGTGGGTACGCTGATCAGCAATCGCAAGCGTCCGTAATAACCGAAAACGAAAAGATCGCAGCCTTTAGTAGCTCCTACGAGGATTCCGAATGTAAAGGAGAATCCCGCAGGAGATTCTGAAGCCTGCGGTTTTTTTATAGCCGTACGGCAGCCGCGCCGGTACGCTTCTTTACGCGATTTCATTACTTTTCTATCTTTCAGCATCTGATGAAATTATCAAATTGAGTGAAAAATGTAGTTTTTTTTCATCAGAATGATTATTTTCAGCATTCGTTGAAAAGGAGCTGTTTGATGAAAGAGCTCGAAAAAAATTCAAAAGACGCGCTTCACGGCCTTATTGCAAAAATTCCGATTCTTGAAGTTAAAAGCATTAAATCGACTGAGCACTCCGAAGCCTGGGAGCCTGACTTCGTTGTCGAAATCATCACATCCGGGAAGTCGTACACGCTGGTCTGCGAAGCAAAGGCGAGTGGACAACCCAGATTTGTAAACTCCGCCATCCTGCAACTTCGTGACTACATCAACACGCGGGAGATCGATGCCACACCCATCCTGATAGCCCCTTATCTTTCCCCGGCAGCCCGACAAGCCTGTCGAGAAAAAGACGTTGGGTATCTGGATCTGGAAGGAAACGCCTGGATTTCGTTCGCGGGTGTTTTCATTGATCATCAAGTCGCTGAAAAGCCCCCGTCTGAACATAGAGAGCTGAAGTCTCTGTTCAAACCAAAATCGGCGCAGATTATTCGCAGGATGCTTCGAGAGCCAGCTCATGAATGGCGAGTAATAGAGCTTTCTCAAGCTTCCGGCGTCAGCCTTGGTCAAGTCAGCAACGTCCGCACCGCTCTGCTCAACCGAGAATGGGCAGAAGCGACAAACAATGGATTTCTCTTGCGCGATCCTCAGACCGTTCTGGATGCCTGGGTTGAGGCCTATGAACCGCCACCAGGAGTGCGCAAGACGTTCTACACCCCATTACATGGCAGCGCCCTGGAAAGCGCGGCTCGAAATGCTATCAGCCAACATAACGACGCAACTGTGCTCTTTTCCTCGTTTTCTGCCGCACAGTGGTTAGCCCCTTACGCGCGCGTCAGCACCCATCACTTCTACGCAGACGAAAAAGGAGTAGACGTGTTGATCAAGGCGTTAAAGCTCGCTCCCGCGTCCAAGGGTGAAAATGTCGTGATCACTCTTCCCAAGGACGAAGGGATTTTGCTGGACACCGTCGAAGCAGCACCTGGTGTCATTTGCACCAGTCCTGTTCAGACCTATCTGGATTTATCTGTTTCAGGAGAACGCGGCAAGGAAGCTGCCGAGCATCTACGACAGGAGCAATTGACATGGCCCCGTTAGTGCTTCAAGAACCTCAAAATGCCTCGGAATATGACGACAGAACAACGACCGCAGTGAAAGCTGTACTCGTTGAAATGGGACAAATTCTTGGTAGCTTCAGAGGCAAGTTCACAGTGATAGGCGGTGCGGTGCCATGGTTACTGCTTGCAAATGATGACATGCAACATGTCGGGACTCTGGACGTCGACTTGAGCCTGGATCCGCAGGCACTGGGTGACGGCGAGTACGCAACCTTGATCGAGGCCTTGATGGGCAACGGCTATGAACAAAGAGGCGACTTACGACGCTTCCAACTCGTTCGTCAGGTGCCCGCCGAAGACGGGGGAGCCCCGATAGATGTGATCGTGGATTTTTTGATGCCACGCGACGCCGAAATCATCAAAAACAGGCCACCCATTCTCAGCGACTTTGCAGTACAACGCGCTGACGGCGCCGACCTGGCCATCCGTTTCTACCAGATGGTAGCAATCGAAGGACCTATGCCCACAGGCGGTAAAAATCGTGTAGAAGTTGCCGTATGTTCCATACCAGCACTTCTTGCGATGAAGGGTTACGCCTTGAATGGGAGACACAAACAGAAAGACGCCTACGACATCTACTACTGCGTCCGCAATTATCCCGGAGGCACAGAATCACTTGCTGATGAGTGCCGGTCAGTGTTGGAAACAGGAAGTGGCGAACAAGGCTTTATATACATCAGCCAGAAGTTCGACGTCATTGACGGGTACGGCCCAACGTCAGTTAGACGCTTTGTTGAAGACAGCCAAATCCTTGAAGATCGAACACCGGATCAGTGGCAGCAGGATGCCTTCGGACAGGTGGATGCTTTGCTACGCGCCTTGCGACTGCGGGACTAAAGCTACAAAAAAAGAAAGGCCCTGATTCTCAGGGCCTTTCTTTTATCTATCAGACGCCGAACTGGGCGCGATAGGCTTCAACGGCTGGCAGGTGCTGCTTGAGTTGCGGGTCGTCTGCCAGGAATTCCAGTACCTGGTTCAGCGATACGATGCTGATGACCGGGATGCCGAAATCACGCTCGACTTCCTGGATTGCCGACAGCTCGCCGTTGCCGCGCTCCTGACGGTTCAGGGCGATCAGCACGCCGGCGGCCTTGGCGCCGTCCTGGGAAGCGATGATCTGCATCACTTCACGGATCGCGGTGCCAGCGGTGATCACGTCGTCGATGATCAGCACGTCGCCGGTCAGCGGTGCGCCGACCAGGCTGCCACCTTCGCCGTGGGCCTTGGCTTCCTTGCGGTTGAAGCACCATGGCAGGTCACGGTTGTGGTGTTCGGCCAGCGCCACGGCAGTGGTTGCCGCCAACGGGATGCCTTTGTAGGCCGGACCGAACAGCACGTCGAACGGGATACCACTCTCGGCGATGGCCGCAGCGTAGAAACGACCCAGCTGCGCCAGCGCGGAACCCGAGTTGAACAGGCCGGCATTGAAGAAGTAAGGACTGGTACGCCCGGACTTCAGGGTGAACTCACCGAAGCGCAAAACGCCGCGATCGATGGCAAAACGAATGAAATCGCGCTGATACGCTTGCATGAAAAAAACCCCAAATACCACGGATTTAGCTAATTAGCTTGACGCCGTGTATCATACACGCACGCGATTTTTGGGGCCATTTATGCGGATCATCAGTGTGAACGTCAATGGTATTCAGGCTGCAGTCGAGCGCGGTTTGCTCAGTTGGCTGCAGGCACAGAATGCCGACGTCATCTGCCTGCAGGACACCCGTGCCTCCGCCTTTGAACTGGATGACCCAGCCTTCCAACTGGACGGCTACTTCCTTTATGCCTGCGATGCTGAAGTCCCTGCCCAAGGCGGCGTGGCTTTGTATTCGCGGTTGCAACCGAAGGCTGTCATCAGCGGTCTCGGTTTCGAGACGGCCGACCGCTACGGGCGCTACCTGCAAGCAGATTTCGACAAAGTCAGTATTGCCACCTTGCTGCTTCCTTCGGGGATGAACGGCGATGAGGACTTGAACCAGAAGTTCAAGCTCATGGACGATTTCGGCAAGTACCTGGACAAACAGCGGCGCAAACGTCGCGAGTACATTTATTGTGGCTCGCTGTACGTCGCGCAGCAGAAGCTCGACATCAAGAACTGGCGCGACAGCCAGCAATCCCCGGGTTTCCTGGCGCCGGAACGCGCCTGGATGGACGAGATTGTCGGCAACATGGGCTACGTAGATGCCCTGCGCGAAGTCAGCCGCGAAGGCGACCAGTACAGCTGGTGGCCGGACAACGAACAGGCCGAGATGTTGAATCTGGGCTGGCGCTTCGATTACCAGATCCTGACCCCTGGCCTGCGGCGCTTCGTGCGCAGCGCACGCCTGCCGCGTCAGCCACGGTTCTCGCAGCATGCGCCGCTGATCGTCGACTACGACTGGACGCTGACCATCTAAGCAGCCTTTCGCAGACACAAAAAAACCGACATCACTGTCGGTTTTTTTGTGGGCGATCGTTCGTTATTTGATCAACCGCCAGGTGAACGGATAACGGTACGGGAAACCTTCGTTGGCTTTCACCCCACCGATAATCGTCAACACCAGCGCCGCGATGGCCAGCAGGCCAAACAGCACGAACCCGATAAGCAACAGCATCAGCACGAAGCAGATCATCGAAGCGATCGCCACGGTGATCTGAAAATTCAGCGCTTCCTTGCCCTGGGCGTCGATGAACGGATCGGTCTCACGTTTCATCTGCCACAGAACCAGCGGCCCGATCAGCGTGCCGAACGGAATCCAGATCCCCAGCAAGGCGGACAAGTGACAAAACATGGCCCATTGGCGAACCTCCTGGCTCGGCTTGGGCAGCAACTCTTGCTCATCACTCATCGCGTCCTCC
Organism: Pseudomonas sp. 22085; assembly: GCF_052045815.1. Classification (NCBI taxonomy): domain Bacteria; kingdom Pseudomonadati; phylum Pseudomonadota; class Gammaproteobacteria; order Pseudomonadales; family Pseudomonadaceae; genus Pseudomonas; species Pseudomonas sp. 22085. The sequence goes on along the minus strand of NZ_JBQEQA010000025.1, from coordinate 86,186 downwards.
TTGCGGGTTACGAACCTGCTCAGTCGGCCAGTGCAGCCTTTTGCAGTTCGAAGATTTCGTTCATGCCTTTCTTCGCCAGTTCCAGCATCGCGTTCAGCTCTTCAGGCTGGAACGGTGCACCTTCGGCGGTGCCCTGCACTTCGATGAAACCACCGGTGCTGGTCATCACCACGTTGAGGTCGGTCTCGGCGGCGGAATCTTCAAGATAGTCCAGATCCAGCACCGGCTCGCCCTGGTACATGCCCACGGAAACAGCGCCGATCATTTGCTTGAGCGGGTCGCCGCCCTTCAGGCCGCCACGCTTCTTGATCACTTTCAGTGCATCGACCAGCGCAACCATGGCGCCGGTGATCGACGCGGTGCGGGTACCGCCGTCAGCCTGGATCACGTCGCAGTCGACGTAAAGGGTGACGTCACCCAGCTTGGACATGTCCAGCGCGGCGCGCAGGGAACGACCGATCAGGCGCTGGATTTCCAGGGTACGGCCGCCCTGCTTGCCGCGGCTCGCTTCGCGCTGATTACGCTCGCCGGTGGCGCGCGGCAACATGCCGTATTCGGCGGTCAGCCAACCCTGGCCCTGGCCTTTGAGGAAACGCGGCACGCCGTTTTCGACGCTGACGGTGCAGATGACTTTGGTATCACCGAATTCGACCAGTACCGATCCCTCGGCGTGTTTGGTGTAGTTGCGGGTAATGCGGATCGAGCGGAGCTGATCGGCAGCGCGACCACTTGGACGTTTCATAGGAGATACCTGTACTGGGGACGGAAAACTGCGGAGCATTATAGAGCTGTGCACCGCGCCTGGGCACTCGTTAAAAAATCCGGCCGACGACCGAGGGCCCTGAAACGCGCTTTGCCGACGGCCTGCAGCCCTTTGTCACACCGTGTGTTTGGGCGCATCCGCCGCACTGCGCTACAATCCTGCGCCTTTGCTGCCAGTCGGCTTACATTCATTGAGATCGTCCGCGCGGAACGTCGTTTCTGCGCCGATCTGCATTGCGAGGTACCACCATGGTGCACAGCATGACCGCCTTCGCCCGCGTCGAAAAAGCCGGCGTCCAGGGCACCCTGAGCTGGGAACTGCGCTCGGTCAACAGCCGCTACCTGGAACCCCACCTGCGCCTGCCTGAGTCGTTCCGCGACCTCGAAGGCGCCGTCCGCGAAGCCCTCCGCCAGGGCCTGTCGCGCGGCAAACTGGAATGCACCCTGCGCTTCACCGAGGAAAGCACCGGCAAGCCGTTGCAGGTGGATCGCGAGCGCGCCGCGCAACTGGTCGCCGCGGCCGAAACGGTTGCCGGCCTGATCAAGAATCCAGCGGCGCTGAACCCGTTGGAAGTGTTGGCCTGGCCAGGCGTACTGGTCGCCGACGCCACCGACCCGCAGGCGCTGAACGCCGAGGCGCTAGCCTTGTTCAATCAGGCTCTGAAAGACCTCAAGGCCGGCCGCGAGCGCGAAGGCGCGGAGCTGGCCCGCCTGATCAACGATCGCCTGACCTCCATCGAAGAAGATGTGGTGACCCTGCGCGAACTGGTTCCGCAGATGCTCGCCACCCAGCGTCAGAAAGTCCTCGACCGCTTTGCCGACATGAAGGCCGAACTGGACCCGCAGCGCCTGGAACAGGAAATGGTCATCCTCGCGCAGAAGAGCGACGTGGCCGAAGAACTGGATCGTCTGAGCACCCACATCATTGAAGTTCGCCGGGTGCTGAAATCCGGCGGGGCCGCCGGCCGGCGCCTGGACTTCCTGATGCAGGAGCTCAACCGCGAAGCCAACACACTGGGCTCCAAGGCCTTCGACCCGCGCAGCACACAGGCAGCGGTCAACCTCAAGGTGTTGATCGAGCAGATGCGCGAACAAGTGCAGAATATTGAGTAAGGCTACCCCGACATGACCCACAGCACCGGCACCCTGTACATCATTTCCGCCCCTTCGGGTGCGGGCAAGAGCAGTCTGGTCAAGGCCCTGACCGACACCAATCCGGACATTCGCGTCTCGATTTCCCACACCACCCGCGCCATGCGCCCGGGTGAAGTGGACGGCGTGAACTATCACTTCGTGACCCGCGAAGAGTTCGTGAAGATGGGCGAGCACGGCGATTTTCTGGAACGCGCCGAAGTCTTCGGCAACTTCTACGGCACCTCGCAAAGCCGCCTGCAGCAGACCCTGGACGAAGGCCACGACCTGATTCTGGAAATCGACTGGCAAGGCGCCGAGCAAGTGCGCAAGCTGATGCCGCAGGCCCGTTCGATCTTCATCCTGCCGCCATCACTGCAGGCCCTGCACCAGCGCCTGACCAACCGTGGCCAGGACAGCGACGAGATCATCGATGGCCGGATGCGTGAAGCGGTCAGCGAAATGAGCCACTACGTCGAGTACGACTACCTGATCATCAACGACGATTTCGCCCATGCGCTGGACGATCTGAAGGCGATTTTCCGCGCCAATCAGTTGCAACAGAAACGTCAGCAAGTGCGTTTCGGCAAATTGCTGGCTGAATTGCTGGGCTGAAACAGCACTTCCCAAAACCGCTGCAAGGGCTTTACATTGGCACTTGCAGCGCGTTGAAGAGTCTGGTCAAAAAATCAGCGCTTCCCTAATCGCTGGTGATTTTTTAAACTGTTGAGTCCGCTCGCCCAACCGGGCAGCGCGCATATTGCATTCGCTCCGAGGAATACCATGGCCCGCGTAACCGTTGAAGACTGCCTAGAACACGTGGAAAACCGCTTTGAGCTGGTCATGCTCTCTACCAAGCGTGCCCGTCAACTGGCCACCGGCGGCAAAGAGCCCCTGGTTCAGTGGGAAAACGACAAACCGACCGTTGTTGCGCTGCGTGAAATCGCTGAAGGCCTGATGAGCTACGAGTTCATCGCCGAGCAGGAAATCGTCCACGAAGACCCGGTCTTCGCTGCGTTCGAGGACGAGTCCAACGAGGCCGTCTAAGCCTATGCCTGGTCGACGTAGCACGGCGCGGGATCACAGCTTGCGGCAGGAGACATCATGCCGAGCATAGACGCCCTCGCCGATCGCTTATCGACCTACCTCGGCAACGACCAGGTCAACCTGGTCCGCCGAGCGTATTTCTACGCCGAACAAGCCCACGACGGCCAACGCCGCCGCAGCGGCGAGGCGTACGTCACGCATCCTCTTGCCGTGGCGAATATTCTTGCCGACATGCACATGGACCATCAGAGCCTGATGGCCGCGATGCTGCATGACGTGATCGAAGACACCGGTATCGCCAAAGAGGCGCTGCAAGCGCAGTTCGGTGAAACCGTGGCCGAACTGGTCGACGGGGTCAGCAAACTGACCCAGATGAACTTCGAGACCAAGGCCGAAGCCCAGGCTGAAAACTTCCAGAAGATGGCGATGGCGATGGCACGCGACATTCGCGTGATCCTGGTCAAGCTCGCCGACCGCCTGCACAACATGCGCACGCTGGAAGTGCTGTCCGGCGAGAAACGCCGGCGCATCGCCAAGGAAACCCTCGAGATCTACGCACCCATCGCCAACCGGTTGGGCATGCACGCGATCCGCATCGAGTTCGAAGACCTCGGCTTCAAGGCGATGCACCCGATGCGTTCCGCGCGGATCTACCAGGCCGTCAAACGCGCCCGGGGCAACCGCAAGGAAATCGTCAACAAGATCGAAGAGTCCCTTGCCCACTGCCTCGCCATCGACGGCATCCAGGGCGAAGTCAGCGGTCGCCAGAAACACCTCTACGGCATCTACAAGAAAATGCGCGGCAAGCGTCGGGCCTTCAACGAGATCATGGACGTCTACGCGTTCCGGATCATCGTCGACAAGGTCGATACCTGCTACCGCGTGCTGGGTGCTGTACATAATTTGTACAAACCGTTGCCGGGGCGCTTCAAGGATTACATCGCGATCCCCAAGGCCAACGGCTATCAGTCGCTGCACACCACGCTGTTCGGCATGCACGGTGTACCGATCGAAATCCAGATCCGCACCCGTGAAATGGAAGAGATGGCCAATAACGGCATCGCCGCTCATTGGCTGTACAAATCCAGCGGCGACGAGCAGCCGAAAGGCACTCATGCCCGGGCCCGTCAGTGGGTCAAAGGCGTGCTGGAAATGCAGCAACGTGCCGGCAATTCGCTGGAATTCATCGAGAGCGTGAAGATCGACCTGTTCCCGGACGAGGTCTACGTGTTCACGCCCAAGGGCCGGATCATGGAGCTGCCCAAAGGCTCCACGGCGGTCGACTTTGCCTACGCGGTGCACACCGACGTCGGCAACAGCTGCATCGCCTGTCGGATCAACCGTCGTCTCGCGCCGCTGTCCGAACCGCTGCAAAGCGGCTCCACGGTCGAGATCGTCAGCGCTCCCGGCGCACGGCCGAACCCGGCGTGGCTCAACTTCGTGGTCACCGGCAAGGCGCGCACTCACATCCGCCACGCACTGAAACTGCAACGCCGCTCCGAATCCATCAGCCTCGGCGAACGCCTGCTGAACAAGGTGCTCAATGGCTTCGACAGCGCGCTGGAACAGATTCCGGCCGAACGCGTGAAGGCAATGCTCACCGAGTACCGCCTCGAACTGATCGAAGACTTGCTGGAAGACATCGGCCTCGGCAATCGCATGGCCTACGTCGTGGCGCGCCGCCTGCTCGGCGAAGGCGAGCAACTGCCAAGCCCGGAAGGCCCGCTGGCGATTCGCGGCACCGAAGGCCTGGTCCTCAGCTACGCCAAATGTTGCACACCGATCCCGGGCGACCCGATTGTCGGTCACCTGTCGGCAGGCAAAGGCATGGTCGTGCACTTGGACAACTGCCGCAACATCAGCGAAATCCGCCACAACCCGGAAAAATGCATCCAGCTTTCGTGGGCCAAGGATGTCACCGGCGAATTCAACGTCGAACTGCGCGTCGAGCTGGAACACCAGCGCGGCCTGATCGCCCTGCTGGCCAGCAGCGTCAACGCAGCCGACGGCAATATCGAGAAAATCAGCATGGACGAGCGCGATGGTCGCATCAGCGTTGTCCAGTTGGTGGTCAGCGTCCACGACCGTGTGCACCTGGCCCGCGTGATCAAGAAACTGCGCGCCCTGACCGGGGTGATCCGCATCACCCGCATGCGTGCATAACTCAAACATTACAAGGAGTCATACATGACCAAGACCGTTATCACCAGCGACAAGGCCCCGGCCGCCATCGGTACTTACTCCCAGGCGATCAAGGCCGGTAACACCGTTTACATGTCGGGTCAGATTCCCCTCGATCCAAAAACCATGGAACTGGTCGAAGGCTTCGAAGCCCAGACCGTCCAGGTGTTCGAGAACCTGAAAGCCGTGGCCGAAGCCGCCGGTGGCTCGTTCAAGGACATCGTCAAGCTGAACATCTTCCTCACCGACCTGAGCCACTTCGCCAAGGTCAACGAGATCATGGGCAAGTACTTCGACCAGCCGTACCCGGCCCGCGCCGCCATCGGCGTGGCAGCCCTGCCAAAGGGTTCGCAGGTTGAAATGGATGCCATTCTGGTCATCGAGTAATGCGCACGGCGCGGCCCTAGACGCCGCGCCGACTGCTCTGCGGTAAAGAAAAGGTTTTGAAAGGATTCCACCATGCGCAAAGCGCTTGCTCTCTCGCTGCTCGCCATTTTCCTCGGCGGTTGCGCCAGCAACCCTGCCGACCGTGACATCAGCGGCACCTGGATCAATCAGGTCGCCATCGATGCCGCTGCCAAGGGCGGCCCCCTGCGCGAAGCGCTTCAGGCTTACGGCCCGAACCTGGAGTGGGACGTCAACACCAAGGCCGGTCAGGCCCGCTACACCAACGGTTTCGAAAACGTCGAAGGTCGCTTGCTCGGCGAACAGGCCGGTGCCTGGAAGGTCGACGTCTATGGCAGCTCCGCCAGCGAGCTGAAACGTGACGGCGGTCAACTGCAACAAGTCGCCAACGAAAACGAACCGGAACAGGTCTTCGACCGCGCACAGATTCCGGTTCCGGAAGGCGCACCGATCGGCGCCAGCTTCGAACGCGCGCTGTATTCCGCTTATCTGGGCGGCAACTGGACGATCACCAGCGGCCAGGGCGAAGGCGCCACCGTGCAATTCCAGGCGGACGGGCAAGTCTCCGGCCTGCCGGGTGCCGACCGCTATGCCCTGTGTCTCGCGGGCGATTGCGCGTCGATGAGCAGCGGCAACGACAGCATGTGGTTGCAGCAGAACGGTCAGGGCAACAACTGGATCTTTGTGCGCAAGGGCAAAGAGCTGGAAATCCTGCAGGCCGTGAACACGGCGCTGGCGGACGAACAACCGCAGTTCACCCCGGGTGAGCGCAAGTGGTTGCTCGAGAAGCAGTAACTGCACCTGAGAACAGCATGTAACCCTGTGGGAGCGGGCTTGCCCGCGATGAGGCCATAGCATTCAACATTTATGCTGACTGTTATGCCACTATCGCGAGCAAGCTCGCTCCCACGGTTATTTGTTGCGCTTGAAATTCAGCACTTGCCCTCAAGAATCGCGGCATACCCCTCACGATAACTCGGATACTTCGGCACCCAACCCAAGGCTTTCGCCCGGGCATTGCTGCAGCGCTTGCTGCCGGTGCGACGTACGCTCTCGTCTTCCGACCATTCGGTGACACCCAGATACTCACGCAGCCACGCCACCACCTCGGCCAGCGGCGCCGGCGCATCGTCCACGCCGATGTAAACGTTATCCAGTTCCACACCCTTGCAATCCGCGTCCAGCAAGAACGCCATCAACCCCGCCGCGTCATCGGCATGGATGCGATTGCCATACAGCGGCGGATCGACCGCCACCCGATAACCCCGACGCACCTGGGTCAGCAGCCATTCACGGCCGGGGCCGTAAATGCCGGTCAGGCGCACGATGCTTGCGGGAATGCCAGAGTTGAGCGCAACCTGCTCGGCTTCCAGCATCACCCGCCCGGAATAACCAGCGGCGACGGTTTCGGATTTTTCATCGACCCATTCGCCGTTCTGCTGCCCATAAACACTGCTGCTGGAAACGAACAGCAGCCGCTCCGGCTCCTGCCCGTAATCGTTCAGCCAGCCCAGCACATGCTGCAAACCCTGCACATAAGCCGCGCGATATCCGGCCTCATCGTGATCGGTCGCCGCCGCGCTATACACCAGGTAATCGATGGCACCCACCGGCCAGGTCGCCGGGCAATCCTCGTTGAACAAGTCACCAGCGACACCGATAACGCCGTACGGCAAACGCGAAACGTCCCGGCGCAGGCCGTAGACCTGGAAGCCGGCAGCCAGCAATTGCGTGGCCAGACGGCTGCCGACATCACCGCAACCGGCGATCAAAACAGAAGGCGCGGACATCAAAAATCTCCCATCGGAAAGCGACAGACTAGCCTCGGCAAGGGACGAGCGGCTAGCAATGAAGGAAAAAAAGCAACTCTATTACTTTTGTTAACAAGAATTACTTGCAATAATGCATGCCACTTTTGTTCTCGGCCTCACGAGGCCTGGAAGAGCATCACCGTTTTTCTATCTCAGGTCCGGCCAGCATGACACGCATTCAAAACTCCGCTTCGCCAACCAACCGACCTCGCGCCTGGAGCGCCGTGGCTGCCCTGCTGCTCAGCCTGATGCTGGCGCCGGTCGCCGCCTTCGCTGACGCACAAGCCCCGGCCGCACCAGCCGCCACCGAGCAGAGCGCTCCGGCCGCTGCACCTGCCGCGACCGACCCGGTGCAGGCCGTAGACGCCAGCGCCGCCGACGCACCGGAAGCCCTCGAAGCCGACAACACTCTGGGCATGGCCCACGATCTGTCGCCATGGGGTATGTACCAGAACGCCGACGTGATCGTTAAAGCCGTGATGATCGGCCTGGCCATCGCCTCGATCATCACCTGGACCATCTGGATCGCCAAGGGTTTCGAACTGATGGGCGCCAAACGCCGCCTGCGCGGTGAGATCGCCAACCTGAAAAAAGCCGCCTCCCTCAAGGAAGCCAGCGCCACCGCCGCGAAAGAAGGTACCCTGGCCAACCTGCTGGTACACGACGCCCTCGAAGAAATGCGCCTGTCGGCCAACGCCCGCGAGAAAGAAGGCATCAAGGAACGCGTCAGCTTCCGCCTCGAGCGTCTGGTTGCAGCCTGTGGCCGCAACATGAGCAGCGGCACCGGCGTCCTCGCCACCATCGGTTCCACCGCGCCGTTCGTCGGTCTGTTCGGTACCGTGTGGGGCATCATGAACAGCTTCATCGGCATCGCCAAAACCCAGACCACCAACCTTGCCGTCGTAGCACCGGGTATCGCTGAAGCGCTGCTGGCTACCGCACTGGGTCTGGTGGCCGCGATTCCTGCCGTGGTCATCTACAACGTCTTCGCCCGCTCCATCGCCGGTTACAAGGCTCAGGTGTCCGATGCGTCGGCTCAGGTGCTGCTGCTGGTCAGCCGCGACCTCGACCACCAGCCTGAGCGCAGCAGCTCGCATCCGCACATGGTGAAAGTGGGGTAATCGGCCATGGGCCTGCATTTGAAAGAAGGCGCAGACGACGATCTGGCCGAGAACCACGAAATCAACGTCACGCCGTTCATCGACGTGATGCTGGTGCTGTTGATCATCTTCATGGTCGCCGCTCCGCTGGCCACCGTGGACATCAAGGTGGACCTTCCCGCCTCGACCGCCAAACCGGCGCCGCGGCCGGAGAAACCGGTGTTTCTCAGCGTGAAGGCAGACCAGCGCCTGTTCATTGGCGATGACGAAGTGAAAGCCGAAACCCTCGGCGCCGCACTCGACGCCAAGACCCAGGGCAAGAAAGACACGACGATCTTTTTCCAGGCCGACAAAGGCGTGGATTACGGCGATCTGATGAGCGTGATGGATAACCTGCGCGCCGCCGGTTACCTGAAGGTCGGTCTGGTCGGGCTCGAGAGCGCAGTCAAGAAATGATCACGACGCGCCATAAGCTGACGCGTTACAGCGGTAGCCTGGCCGTGGTGCTGGGTGTTCACGCGCTGGCCATCGCGCTGGCGCTGAACTGGAACGTCCGCCCGCCCATCGAATTGCCGCCGCAGGCAATGATGGTCGAGCTGGCGCCGGTTCCGGCCCCGCCACCGCCCGCACCGCCGAAAGTCGTCACGCCACCGCAGCCACCGGCTCCGGTTGAGGAACTGCCGATCCCGAAACTGGCCGAAGCGCCGAAAGCCGAGATCGCGGTGCAGAAACCGAAACCCAAGCCGAAACCCAAACCGCCGAAGCCGATCGAGAAGAAACTGCCCGATCCGCCGAAGGAGAAACCGTCCGAAGAGAAGCCGGCCGATACCCAGCCGACTCAGGCCCCGACGGAGAAATCCGCCCAGCCTGCACCGGGCCCGTCGCCTGCACAATTGGCCGCCAAGGCCAGCTGGCAAGGCACCCTGCTCGCGCATCTGGCCAAGTACAAGAAGTACCCGGCCAGCGCTCAGGCAAGGGGCAAGGAAGGCTTGAACCGGTTGCGCTTCGTGGTCGATGGCGAAGGCAACGTGCTGTCGTTCGAACTGGTGGGCCGCTCCGGCAACGCCGATCTGGACCGGGCCACCCTGGACATGATCCGCCGCGCCCAACCGCTGCCCAAGCCACCGGCCGACATGTTGACCAATGGCTCGATCGAAATTGTTGCGCCGTTTGTTTACTCGCTGGAACGCCGCCGCTGATCTGCACTGGCAGAACACGGCTCGATCCCGCCCAAAAGGCACCGAAAGGTGCCTTTGTCATATCTGCAAACGGCAAACCGGCATTGCCCGGTGTCGCATTCATCACTCAGTCTGATAACGTGCGTCTATCGATTGCAGCCGGTATGCTTGGCCCGCATCTTCATGGACGCTTGCTATGACTCTCACAGAATTACGCTACATCGTTACCCTCGCCCAAGAGCAGCATTTCGGCCACGCGGCCGAGCGTTGCCACGTCAGCCAGCCGACCCTGTCGGTGGGCGTGAAAAAGCTTGAAGACGAACTCGGTGTGCTGATTTTCGAGCGCAGCAAAAGCGCCGTGCGTCTGACCCCGGTCGGTGAAGGCATCGTCGCCCAGGCGCAGAAAGTGCTGGAGCAGGCCCAGGGCATCCGCGAACTGGCGCAGGCCGGCAAGAACCAGTTGACCGCCCCGCTGAAAGTCGGCGCGATCTACACCGTCGGCCCGTACCTGTTTCCGCATCTGATTCCACAACTGCACCGGGTCGCCCCGCAGATGCCGTTGTACATCGAAGAAAACTTCACTCACGTGCTGCGCGACAAACTGCGCAACGGCGAGCTGGACGCGATCATCATCGCCCTGCCGTTCAACGAAGCCGACGTGCTGACCCTGCCACTCTACGACGAGCCGTTCTACGTCCTGATGCCGGCCCAGCACCCGTGGACCCAGAAAGAATCCATCGACGCCGCCCTGCTCAACGACAAGAGCCTGCTGCTGCTCGGCGAGGGTCACTGCTTCCGCGATCAGGTGCTGGAGGCCTGCCCGACCCTGACCAAAGGCAACGACGGCGCCAAACACACCACGGTCGAATCCAGCTCGCTGGAAACCATTCGCCACATGGTCGCGTCCGGCCTGGGCATCTCGATCCTGCCGCTGTCGGCGGTGGACAGTCACCACTACGCCCCCGGCGTGATCGAAGTGCGCCCGCTGTCGGCACCGGTGCCGTTCCGCACCGTGGCCATCGCCTGGCGCGCGAGCTTCCCACGGCCGAAAGCGATCGAGATCCTCGCAGACTCCATTCGCCTGTGCTCGGTCGCCAAACCTGCCGCGCCGGTCACGGCCGGTTAGCCAGCGTCATGACGGAGCTGTCGCAGGTCTCGGTCACCGCACTCAAGGGTGTCGGTGAAGCCATGGCCGAGAAACTGGCCAAGGTCGGCCTGGAAAACCTCCAGGACGTGCTGTTCCACCTGCCGCTGCGTTATCAGGATCGCACCCGCGTGGTGCCGATCGGCGCATTGCGGCCGGGGCAGGACGCCGTGGTCGAAGGCACCGTCAGCGGCGCCGACGTGGTCATGGGCCGGCGCCGCAGCCTCGTCGTGCGCTTGCAGGACGGCACCGGCGGCCTGAGCCTGCGCTTCTACCACTTCAGCAACGCGCAAAAAGAAGGCCTCAAGCGCGGCACGCGGATTCGCTGCTACGGCGAAGCCCGGCCCGGCGCCTCGGGGCTGGAGATCTACCACCCGGAATACCGCGCCATCAACGGCGACGAACCGCCGCCGGTGGATGAAACCCTGACCCCGGTCTACCCGCTGACCGAAGGCCTGACCCAGGCGCGTCTGCGTCAGTTGTGCATGCAGACCCTGACCCTGCTCAAACCGGCCACCCTGCCCGACTGGCTGCCGACCGAACTGGCCCGCGACTATCAACTGGCGCCGCTGGCCGATGCGATCCGCTACCTGCACAACCCGCCCGCTGATGCCGACGTCGATGAACTCGCCCTCGGTCATCACTGGGCCCAGCATCGCCTGGCCTTCGAAGAACTGCTGACTCACCAGCTATCGCAGCAACGCCTGCGCGAGAGCATGCGCTCCTTGCGTGCGCCAGCGATGCCGAAAGCCACCAAACTGCCGGCGAAATACCTGGCCAACCTCGGCTTCAACCCGACCGGCGCTCAGCAACGGGTCGGCAACGAAATCGCCTACGACCTCAGTCAGCACGAACCGATGCTGCGACTGATTCAGGGCGACGTCGGCGCGGGCAAAACCGTGGTCGCCGCCCTCGCCGCGCTGCAAGCGCTGGAGGCGGGTTATCAGGTCGCGTTGATGGCGCCGACCGAGATCCTCGCCGAGCAGCACTTCATCACCTTCAAGCGCTGGCTCGAACCGCTGGGCATCGACGTGGCGTGGCTGGCCGGCAAGCTCAAGGGCAAGAACCGCGTCGCCGCGCTGGAGCAGATCGCCAGCGGCACACCGATGGTGGTCGGCACCCACGCGCTGTTCCAGGATGAAGTGCAGTTCAAGAACCTCGCGCTGGTGATCATCGACGAACAACACCGCTTCGGCGTGCAGCAACGTCTGGCGCTGCGGCAGAAAGGCGTCGGCGGGCGCATGTGCCCGCATCAACTGATCATGACCGCCACGCCGATTCCCCGGACGCTGGCGATGAGCGCCTACGCCGACCTCGACACCTCGATCCTCGACGAATTGCCGCCCGGCCGAACCCCGGTCAACACCGTGCTGGTCACCGACACGCGTCGCGTCGAAGTCATCGAGCGGGTGCGCAGCGCCTGCGCCGAAGGTCGGCAGGCCTACTGGGTGTGCACGCTGATCGAAGAGTCCGAAGAGCTGACCTGCCAGGCCGCCGAAACCACTTTCGAAGACCTGACCGCCGCCCTCGGCGAGTTGAAAGTCGGGCTGATCCACGGCCGCATGAAACCTGCCGAAAAAGCCGCCGTCATGGCCGAATTCAAGGCCGGCAACCTGCAACTGCTGGTCGCCACCACCGTGATCGAAGTCGGCGTCGACGTACCCAACGCCAGCCTGATGATCATCGAGAACCCTGAGCGTCTCGGCCTTGCGCAACTGCACCAGTTGCGCGGTCGCGTCGGCCGGGGCAGCGCGGTCAGCCATTGCGTGCTGCTCTACCATCCGCCGCTGTCACAGATCGGCCGCCAGCGCCTGGGCATCATGCGCGAGACCAACGACGGCTTCGTCATCGCCGAAAAAGACCTCGAACTGCGCGGCCCCGGCGAAATGCTCGGCACTCGCCAGACCGGCCTGCTGCAATTCAAGGTCGCCGACCTGATGCGCGACGCCGATCTGCTGCCCGCCGTGCGCGATGCCGCACAGGCCTTGCTCGAGCGCTGGCCCACCCACGTCAGCCCGTTGCTCGACCGCTGGCTGCGACACGGGCAGCAATACGGCCAAGTGTGAGCACCGTCGCAGTTTCTGACAGCTCGTTCCAACCAAGCTGGTTATACTCCTGCAATTGTTTCAAAAACGGATACAGACCATGACCGAAGCTGCTCTCGCCCCCGAATCACCGCACGCTCCGTCTGTTATTCGGCTGCTGCTCAACAAGCTGGGCGTCGCCTACGAAGAAGTGCTCGACCACCACGGCCTCAATGCCTCGCGCAAAGTGCAGGCGGTGTTGCTGGACGACGCGGTCGGTGCGCTGATGGTGCTGTTTCCACAGAGCCAGTTGCTGGATCTCAACCGCCTCGCCGAACTGACGGGCCGTCGCCTGACCGCCGTGTCCACCGAGCGCCTGGAAAAGATGCTCGGCAAACACAGCCTGAGCCTGCTGCCGGGCCTGCCGGCGCTGACCAGCTCGCCGTGCCTCTACGAAGAAGGTCTGCTGCGCGAGCCGAAGTTGCTGATCAACTCCGGCGAGCCGGGTCTGCTGCTGGAAATCGCCAGCGAAGACTTCAAGACCATGCTGACCAAGGCCAGCGCCGCCAACTTCGGCGAAGCCCTGAGCAGCATCCGCCCGAACCTCGACCGCCCGGACGATGACCGCGAGGAAATCACCCAGGCCGTGCAGGCGTTCACCGCGCGGCGCATCCAGCAGCGTCTGGAAGCGACCATCGAGATTCCGCCACTGGCCGAAACCGCGCAAAAAATCATCAAGCTGCGCGTAGACCCGAACGCCACCATCGACGACATCACCGGCGTGGTCGAAACCGACCCAGCGCTGGCTGCGCAAGTGGTGAGCTGGGCGGCATCGCCGTACTACGCCTCGCCGGGCAAGATCCGTTCGGTGGAAGACGCGATCGTGCGCGTGCTGGGCTTCGATCTGGTGATCAACCTGGCGCTGGGCCTGGCCCTCGGCAAGACCCTGAGCCTGCCCAAGGATCACCCGCAGCACACCACGCCGTACTGGCAGCAGTCGATCTACACCGCCGCCGTCATCGAAGGCCTGACCCGCGCCATGCCGCGTGCCCAACGCCCGGAATCCGGCCTGACCTACCTCGCCGGCCTGCTGCACAACTTCGGCTACCTGCTGCTGGCCCACGTGTTTCCGCCGCACTTCTCGCTGATCTGCCGCCACCTGGAGGTCAACCCGCACCTGTGCCACAGCTATGTCGAGCAACACCTGCTGGGCATCAGCCGCGAACAGATCGGCTCCTGGCTGATGCGCTACTGGGACATGCCGGACGAACTGGCCACCGCCCTGCGCTTCCAGCACGACCCGAACTACGACGGCGCCTACGCCGAATACCCGAACCTCGTCTGCCTGGCCGTGCGCCTGCTGCGCAGCCGCGGGATCGGCTCCGGCCCGGATGAAGATATTCCGGATGCGCTGCTGGAGCGTGTTGGTTTGACTCGCGACAAGGCCAATGATGTGGTCAGCAAAGTGCTTGAGGCGGAAGTGTTGCTGCGGGAACTGGCTTCGCAGTTCAGCCAGGCTTAAAGCATTCTTCGGAACGTCAACCAGGGCCTGTCTTGATTGCAGATAGGGCCCTGGCTCCACAGATTTCGGCCACTTTGCCAGCAACGACAGCAAACAAGCGCCCTGCTATGATTTGACGGCATTCAGAGGAATTTCCGATGACCCAAACAGATGCTGTCAGCGTTGCAAGCGAAGTGCGCAAGCTTGCCAAAGACAACAAGGTTACAGCCAGTCGTGACGGCATGAGTCGTATGGCCGTGGGGATTACCCGCTTGTCTGGCGATGTCGTCGAGCTGGATGGCATCGAACAGTTGCTCGTCAATCTCAAGCGAAAAGGCGTTCTGAGCAAATCTGAAATCCTGGCGCTCCAAGGGCGCTATCTTCAAGAAAGGCGTGCACAGAAACGTAGCGCATGACTTTTGATCCATTCGGCGACTTCGAAACGGCTGGATATGTTCAAAACTCGCTGGACGCCGAGCCTCATGAGCCGGATAGCTGAAGAGGCTGAACCATCCGGCACGCTACCTGAAAGACCTATGCCTTCGGCTTGGCCTTCCGCGGCTTCAAATACTTCATCAACCCCTGAAACCACATCACCAGCGCCGGATTCCCCTTGAGCTGGATCGACTTGTCCTGAATCCCCTGCATGAACGCCAGCTGCTTGTTCTTCGCCTGCATCGTGGCAAACCCGAACGCCGCGTCTTTAAAGGCAATCGCAAACGCCGGCTCCGCCACCACCCCGGACTTGCTGGTAATGCGCTGGTCCTTCACCACGAAATGCCGCGCCACTTTCCCATCCAGAGTCTGCAGCTGAAACACCAGATCCTTGTCACCCAACTGCTGCTGGAACGCAGGATTTGTCCGACTGGCCTTACCCATCAACAGACCCAGCATCCACAGAAGAAAACGAAATTTCATGCGCACAGCCTCAAAAGGAAAATGAACGGCTGGGGGAGTGTAAGGGATTCGGATGGATTCGCCACTATGTTGGGCTGATAGAAGACGATGCTGGGCTTTTCCTGCCAGATGACTACCAAGTCACGATTTCCAGTCCCCTTGCCTTGCTCGTTCCCACGCTCTGCGTGGGAATGCCTCCCGTGACGCTCCGCGTCACACCATCCCCCCGTCCTACACCTGAAGAAACACATTCCTGTAGGAGCTGCCGAAGGCTGCGATCTATTGATCTTCTACCTCGCAAATCCTTGGGAAATGTCCTTCAAACTGCGGTGCTGTCCATGAACTAGGCAGGCTGAACCATCGTCGATAGCCTCTGTGTGTCACCGCAAAATCGGTGACTCGGACGTGCAAGTCCGGTTCAGGTGCACAATCGCAATGGCATTTCGCCGAGCCTTTTCCTATGCTCGCGGATCGTTATGGCGGCTGTGCGTCGGAGACCTTCGGGTCTGCCGGGCACCTGGACCGGTCTTGCACACCAACGCACAGCTGCCACCTATTTCGAAGTGCAAAGCGAAACGGTGTCAGCGTCTTAACTCCAGGGATGACATCCATGATCAAACCAACACCCAATCCACCAGAAACACCAGAAACCTCCCCCTACGAATCCCCCGATTCAAAGAAACTCCACGAAGCCGCCGAACGCGCCCTCGACCACCATTTCAAACCTACCACCCCACGCCCAAAACGCCTGGGTGGCCTGTTCGCCCTCTGCCCCAATGCCGACGCCGAAGCCCTCATGGCCAACGCCTCAGAAGACCTCCTGTCCATCAGCGCCTTCGCCGCCAACCTGGCCGACGACCTCGACGGTCCCCGCCGCTCGATGGCACTGGGCCTGAGCAGAATGGCGGATGGCGTGCGCTTGATGGTGGAAGGCACGCTCGATCACATTGAGTTTCGGGAGTATCAGGCCAAGCCGTAGCTGAATCGCGGGCGGAAAAAAGGGGACGATGAGTCCCCTTTTCCAACTGACCAATTCCTCACCACTGACAGCCCGTCTCCGATGAGAAATCCATACTGAAATCGTGTTCGAAGGAGTACTTCTTCCCGGTTTTGTAGTTCGTATAAGTCATGCCATAGACCCGGGCACCCTGACTCACCATTTCATACTCACCCGTCAGCGCGCCCTCCGATACCTCAACCCAAGTCGTAGTGAACTGATACGGACGATCCTCTGCCAGAATTTCTTGCTCGGTATTCCGATACACCAGAGAAATGGCCTTCTTTGACTTGCTGTACCTGACAGCCGCTCCGCTCCATTTGGAGAAGGAGTCGTAATAAGTTCTGAGTTCGAAATTGATGCTTTTGGCGCTTTCTTGCGAACGGAAGCAATAAATCTCCGTCGAGACCTCACTGTGCGCCGCCATAGGAAAGAGAACAAACAGTGCAGCAGATAAAACTCGCAGTGACTTCAATCTGATCATTCCTTCAACGATTCAGAGGCAACTGAAAACGCATTCGCACTGCGCAGTTAGCGATGTCCTCCCGGAACACGCGCTCACTCATTTCACAGTGCCCATCGACGTATTGCCGCCACAACGGATCATCGAAGTTGTCACCCCCCAATCGCTCCATCGAAGCCACCAGACCTTTTTCTCGATCCTGCCCCGCCATGGCCGATGCAGCTTTATAAAAACCGTCCAGGGGTAACCCAGTCTGCAGAGCAACCAATTCCCCCAACCGGGCATTGGTTGTTTGCACCAGGCACCCAAGCTTTTCGATGGGCGCCTCTGCACCGGGCAAGGCCGACTGATAAATATCCTCGCAATACGCCTCTTTGAAGCGCACCCACTTCTTTTGCACGTCAGTCAGTTGCTTCTTGTCGGCGGGCGCCAGACTGACCAGCGCTTTCTTGTATTGCTCATTCAACACTGCGTCGACTTTCTTGAAAGTCTGCTGACCGCAAATGACCAAATCGGGATTGGAAAAGCTGTCGGGATTGCAGGTTTCCTGGGCATGCGCAGGAACCAGCAAAGCAGTCAAAGAAACACCTGCGATCAGCCCAAAGAACGCCTTGAGTTTGATCATGATCCGGATACTCCGGCACTGCGCTCAGCAACCCGAGCGGGAATCTTCGAAGCCTTTCCCGCGTCCGACATACGCGATGCATATTGTTTGTACGCCGGCACCGCCCGCTCTTTATTGTTCATGGCCCAATAGCTATCTGCGAGATTCAGGTAAGCCACCGTCCGTTCCGGGTTGTGGGCAATCACCGCATTCAGCAACTGGACAGACTCCGTGTAGTAACCCGCCTCGCCCAGCAGAAAACCGACGTCGTTGGACCAACCAGGCTGCTGCGAGAAGAAGTACTTTCCGACGATATAACTTTCCGGAGAGCACGCGCCATGCGCATCATTTCCCATCAACATATTACCCATCACCTCCTTGAACGAGCTGCTGTCGCCCTTTCGATAGGCTGCCAGCGCTTTATCCAGCAGGTCAGCCGAACCAACTGTCATCAGTTTTTTATAACCGCCCTGAGGGCTGCCAACGTTTGCAGCCCGCAACTTTTTAAGCGCTTCGAGGCCGTTGAATGAAGCCAAAGTGGTTGGGCCAAGCGTCTCAATCGGCAGCTCCGCGATGCTCACAAGCGAGCGATCGCAGGAGTCGTTATTGACCACTTTCAGCAAACTTTTCAGCTCGAACTGCTTTGAGCCTTTATTGAAGGTGAACAAAAGATTGAAGTTATAAACAGCGTTGTCTTCTTCGTTGGTCACCAGCGCAATGTAGTCCCCCGCCTCAACGAACCGCTGCTTGACCAGAACCTCTTCCTCTTGTGGATCCACAACCGTCATGGCTCCAGGCCGGCCGTTGAAAACCCGCACGCTAAAACTATCCAGAAGATCAGACGAGTACTGACTCTTCGTAAGAGGCAAAGCCTTGGACGTATCGAGCAATATATCCTCATTGCGCCCTTGAACCGGCGCGATCAACAACCGGTTGGATGCCTCGTCCGCGCCTCCCGCCAGAACGAACACGTTTTGCCGTGATCCATCACCCAGCAGGCTTGCCGGGATTTCCTTGAGGACTTGGGGTGCAGCGAGCGCGTGTGGTGTGAAAGCCACGGACGTGGCAATGGCCAAGAGGCCACCGAGTAGAATTGAACATCCTTTCACGCTGTAACTCCGTTCGGTCTTCGCAGGCTTACTCAAAAGCCATGCTGCGCACCGCTGTTTTGATTTGTTCAAAGCCTTCGGCGCTGATCGCCAATGAGGTGGATGAACCCGACTCCGCCGAACCGATCAGCACCTGTTCGTTATGCATCAAGCAGAAGGTGATACGACTGAACTGACGTGGATTCTTGCCGTGGTAACCAATGACGAATCCTGATGAACTCGCGCTCTGCAGGGATTCGAAAGTGAAGGATTGCGGATCACCGGCCAACAACGTCGGTTCCCAACCATGATCGGTCAGGGTCGCCGGGCATTTAAGGTCGTTACTTTCTCGCACTAGTTGCAACTCAATCGCGTCATCAAGCGGCGGCTTCTGAGTGGTGAGCGCGGAAAGGTTGTTGGCACTTTCACACATGACACCGAACCAGGGCTGGCTCAGCTTTGCGGGCTTTTCGAAATTCCACTCATAACCAGTCGAGGTCTGAGCCTGCGATAAACGCGGGGCGTTAGTGGTTTCAGGCAGTTGTTTGGCCGCAATGAATACCAGATCAGGCGTATTGAACTGCAACCATTGATCTTTCGAGAGCGTCATTGAGAACCGGCAAGGTGTCATGTCGACCGCAGCTTCGGCTGGGCCTTGCGCGATCTGCGACTGACCCGACGCATTGCCCACCGAGACAACACTTGCGGCGGCATGACTGGCCTGCGCGAACGCAGCAACGCTGATCAGCAATACCCGCAGAAATCGAGGCCTCACGAAACCCGGTATCGACAAGTCAGGCACAGTTCCACCCACTTGGAATTTAACGGCAAAGAATCGCGACACATCCGCGCTCCGAGTTTCAAATGCAATGGCTCGCCTTGATCGGCTCTGGAACTTGCGACTTCAATCGCGCCACACTGTCGACGCCCGACCGATAACCTTTGTCAGCCGCCATTTGATAACAGGCTAACGCCCGGGACATATCTTTCGTTCCCAACTCGCCCCCCTCAAGGGTAGATGCCAGATAAAACATCGCTTCCTTTGAGCCCATGGTAATCGCCCGAATGACCTGCTCTTCTGCCTGCTTGGGATGAAGGCAAGGACCGTTATAGTCGGTGGAGTTTCCTGAACAAAGAAACGTGGCGTAGCCCAACGCACCACTCGGTATTTTCGAAGCCGCTTTGAACAACGCTTCAACCTTGCTGGTTTCCAACTGAGACGCCATCTGCGAAAGACTCAAGCTCGCCGCTGACAGGCTCGCCTCTGGATCACCCGACTCAGCCGCACAGACATAATTTTCCAGGGACGCTTCTAACAATTCCGCAGTCAGACGGTATTGCTCGAGCGAACCCAGCCCTCCCAAAGCCTCGGCACGTTGATCACAGAAGTTCTCGGCACGGCTCATTGCAGGGTTACGTGTTGCGACAAGATCCTTCTCGCTGATCGACCAGTCTTCAACGCCTTCAAGCACCCAGCACGCCTGACGAGAGAAGTTGAAGATTTTTACATTGCTGTTGCCCGCCCGTTTATCGACCACATCGACGTGACTGTCATCGACCTCTTCAATCTCGACTCCAGGTGTCTTGCCGGGTGTGATGGCGGCCATCAGCGGATAGGTGAAGGAAGCTCCGCTGACGCCCGAGGTCGAAGGCTCAAAGGTACTACGGTCCTTGCCTGCAACCGGCTTCAACAAAAGCAACTTGACCGTCATCGCAGTGAGACGACGCTGTGATTCACTGCTGGCGGAAAACGCTGTCAGGAAAGCAGGGAATTCCTCCGAAGGACAAGCGCCGTTGGCCGGCGTCGTCGAAGTGCTCTTGTCGGATGCAAGAACAGGGACGATCTTGTCCAGGTACGCCGAGCGCTCGCGACTCATTCTTGTGATGCACGAGTTGACCGCGAACACATGCGCCGGCATCCCCGTCTCGATCTCGAATGCCTCCAATGGACAATTCGCATCGCGCAATTTCAGCCACGCGCGTTGCGACTCTTTAACCTTCGCCGCGTACTCTGCGCCCAATGCCGGATCTGCTCGATAGTCAGACTCAAGCCGCGCCATCAATTGCTTATAGCTGACGTTCAGCTGCGTATCGGCAGCCTTCATTGCCGATTCGGAACAGGGCACCATTTCCAGACTCGAAGTAACCTGAGTGCAGCCATCCTGCGCATACACCGCCGAAGCCGGCAGCAAAAACCCGCCGATAAACGCAAAAAAAAAACGCTTCACTGTGTTTAATCCTTGATTCATTCAGGTCATCACGCTTCGCGCTTTGCAAAACGGATTGCTTGGCGGCGGTCATTTCCCTCGCCATTCAAACCCTAATTTTTTGCCCTGTTCATAGTCCCGTGATATCAGCATCCATCCGCATCACCACATAAGATCCATCCGCGAATTTCTTTACCTTTTGGTGTTTTGAACATAACCGAGAGCCAGCCAGCCTCAACAGCTTCCTGCTGGACCTTGTCCCCAGCGATCAGATACATACGAGTGACATCGTCAAAAACCGGAGAACTATAAATTTTGGCTTTTTTGTTTATCGTCAGCTGAACAGGAATACCGTCATTCCATTTAGAAAAAGCCGTGGTAGCAAGTTTATTACTGACAGATAATTGATCCTTGTAAGGAAACACGTACAAAAACCCCTTATAGTCATCCGTCAATATATCCCCACCCTCACCAAAATACTTGGAAATCCGCTCATCCCTTGAGTAACCATCATCGCTCTTTTTGTAAACATGCACACTGTAGTACTCGCCAGAGTACTTAACTCCGGTATCAGAATGTATTCCCACACTGTGAATTACAAATAGTTCACTTTCAGAGCCGCCTTTTACATCAGCAAAAAAAGCCGCACGGACTTGTCCTGTATCTGCCAAATACGGTAACTGCCCGACCAATGTCTTAGCCCTACTCGCACAATCAATATAGTTAACATCTATACCCATTTGACTGTTTGATCCGTCACTACTCGCCTCACCCTCTATGGGAACCAGATCAAAAACAATCGCACCGTCTTTTGTTGAGATCGAATGGTAAGCTTGACTCTCAGGGACATCGCAAGCAAATGAAGCTACCGAATACAGACAAAATGAAATTAGAAATCCCGACTTAAACAAAGCTCTCATAACGAACAGCCTCCAAATCCAGCCTTAAATTTTTCAGCAATCTCTTTCGTGTACTTCTCTCGTTTATCAAGCTCTTTCAGCCCAGAGTTGATAACCCTAGTTACAGACTTAATCTTGGCATCTATATCAGATGAGCTAGCATCCGCAAGCGCACCGATACCTTTCGACTTCCAAAACCACAGACCAGACTCTATTGCGACTTTCATATTGTCTTGTGCCAGGTTTGGATTAGCATCGATATTCACACCTATCGCCACAGCGCATTCACGATAGTTAGCATAGTGAGTCAAATGAAGAAGACCTCTACCCCTGTAGTCGTTATGAGGGTACTGATTGCTACCAAAGCTATGTTTACCGTACGCTGGATCGTTTTCAATCAAATGCTGATCTATATACTCAAGTTTTTCCTCTCTGGTTAGTGACATTCCCAGCCTTGCAAAACCATCATTAATAGCGGTCGGTGCCATTCTATAGAGTTTTTCGGCAGTATAACTACGGCGAGTATAATTTAGACTCTCTCTGAAAGCAGAAAATTGAAAAGTTTCGTGCTTACCCTGCCCCATTATATGGAAAACCTGAGAACAGGTATTCACACCATACTTGGGGAAAAGCTCGTTCGCCACCGTAACAAATTCACTGATAAATGTATCCGCTACAGAGGATGGACAAATGCTTCGCATCAATGCATTAGTTAACGCGATATTACTGCCACACTTCTTGCACATATTGGTGCCCGACGAAGGCATCATATTTCCGATCATAGCAATTGGATGAAAATGCCATACATTTCCATCGCCCACGCCTTTAGACTGCGTAACCGGATCATCCCAAAATATTAAGCTATCTATCCGTTCTTTCTCGTGCTTTAAAACAGACGGATTCCCCTCGAGCAACGTATCTAGCCGTGCCCACTTGGCAGAATCAGACTTAGACCTCCACTCTGTTGGGTGATATGCAATAAGCTTTGACCAGTGGTTTCTAAACTCTACATTCTTAAGCGCAATTGGAAAATCTTCGGGGGTGACTTTTTGATCCTTATTACCAAACTTATCCAAATCCTTATATAAGGCTTGAAAAAAATCCGGCATATCTCCGGGATCCAGAAAACCATCGGAATTTGAATTCGACTCCTTAACAACACGAAAACCTAGTTTTTCCCAATCGTGTTGACTGAGGAGCTTTGCGCCTTCTTTTTTGAGCAAGCCGGTTTTGCTTTCTGCGTTATCAATTATAGTTATTTCATACCATTCTTCAGTGTCCTTATATAGAACGGCCTTTCCAAGCTCTACAAAGCTTTCATTAGAAATCGTCACCACTCCGGTTTGCGGTGGCTTGCTTCTTAAGTTCGTATTCGCTGGCAAATGTAGGTATTGTTTCCCCTGTTTCACATTTGCTTTATTTTTTAGAAAATCCTCAATTTTAGGATCAGCCGAGAAAATCTCCACGTGAACTTGATAACTTCTCGAAACTCCACCATCTGGACCTGCCAATGTTTCATTTAAACCAAGAAAACCAATTGTGTCGCCTGCCTTAATTGCCGTATCCATCGGCACAATCTTATCAAACTCAGTCGGAACCAAGCCTTGCAATTGAACATAAGGTTTTTCAACACAAGCCCAAAAAGTGGCGGGCACAGGAGTGGAGTGGCTTTTCAAACCGGTTGCAGCGCCGGAAGCACTCGGTACAAAGGAGCATTCCGCCATTTTGAAAAACTTAGAGCCAATCTTCAGGCTAAAAACTTTCCCGCTATCAAATTCTATTATGCTATTTGTACAAAGAACTAAGTCTGCGTTCTGTCCTAGACTATTTACCTGTCTAATTGCAGCCCCAGCTAAAGCACCGTGACTTTGCGTTGAGGGAGCCGCTCGCAAAGTAAGCCCCGTTCCGGAAACTACAGCTCTGACTTTGCCCTTCCAATAGTCTGGTTTCTTTCGCTCTGGTGCAGTTATTGCGCTCCAGCTCGGGCTTCCATCACCTCTTGGATAGGCGATGCCGTTTTGCTTATAGGCGAACCAAAAATCTTGCCCTGGAGTGCGCCCTCCAACAGTACCTTTAATCAGCTTACCCTTGGCGTGGACGTGATCAGAATGTTCTTCTAGTATTTCAATTTCAGTTCCAGCAGAAATTGAACCATATTCGACGCAGCCGCTTGCACCAAGAATATCGCTTCGCGCTTTAAACCCACTTGCGATCATTTTTATTTTTGGAGCACCTGGTTGCTCTGGGTCATCCGCATACCTGTCATATGGTAGCAGATGCATATACAGGCTATAAAATACGAGCTCATTCTTAGTGTTAGGCGTCACTTCCTTATTCGGAGGTGACTTATAGTCATGCCTAACAAGACAAAATGAATTTGAGTATTTCAATACTTCTGTAGAATTTGATGCCTCAAATGCAGTCGCTAGATAATCTTCATTCAAACGGTAGGCTACGACGACACCGTCTCCAATACAACGAATAGGCTCGTCTCGCATACATTGCGGGGCAATCCTATGTGATATATGAATTCCGCCATGCCAAAAACCATGATTACCTAATAAAAAATTTCCCGAAGTCTCACCCTCAAGGGCCTTAAAAACCTCTTCAGAATCTTTGAACTGTGTTCCATCAGCCTTTCTAAATGGAAATTGAAAATTCATTATAGGAGCAGCGGCTGGCGCAGTCGGCGCTGTGGGAGTCGGCGCAGGGGTAGACGCAGGTTGGGAACCTGTCTTAAAAATCTCCTTAACTCGTAAGAACTTTATCGGCATTCGCCAATAATTTGAACCGTTCCCAAATTTAGCGGAAGCAGGACCAGTAGAATTTTGTGAACCGAAAAAGTTTCCACTTCTGTTTTCGACATCGATATCTTCGACAAATCCCGTATGGGTTGGCCAAAGCGCGATGTCCCCTGGCAACACATCTTTCCACTCAATAACATCGTAATTGTCGACGTTCGTTTTGAGCAAAGCAGTATTATTGTACGGAACGTTATAGCCAGCCGCCTTTAGCATTTCCCACACTAAAGTTGAGCAATCAATCTCTTTTTTGCCGTCGCCATCAGTATCTTTTCCCTTGCCGCCACCATAAACATAATCGCCTTTGGTATAGAGCGGTCGCTGCTCAAGAACTCCAGTAGTCATCAGTTAGCTTCCTGCTTCAAGCAATTTGAGGATTCAGTTTTTACATTCTTGGCAATCAATCTCGCTGCATTTTCCTTGGATAACTCAAAACCTTGAGCAGCCGCAGCTTGGAAACACGCCAGTGCACGATTGATGTTTTTAGTACCGAGGGTCCCCCTTTCATATGAGAGTCCCAATTGATTCAACGCTTCCATAGAGCCCAGTTTTGAACCTGCCTCAAGGGCGTTCAAAGACTTTTGGGGATCTGCGCAGGGACGGACTTGGTCATAACGGCCTTCGTCGCAATAGAAGTTCGCTAGTGCCAGATTTGCTGCTCCAGAAGTGCTGGCCGCGCTGAGCAAAAGCTCAAGAATCCTTGCGTCATCCAAGCGCGGCGCTTGACCTGATAGGCTCAGCAAGACTGCCTGATACCCCGCTTCTATGGAGCCCTTATCTGCGCCGTTCATATAGCTATCAAGTGCAGAAATATAAAGCTGACTTGATGCTGGAAACTCTGCTTCCATCGCCAAATCAGCATAGTTTTTCCCTCTCATCAAGCTGCGCTCCCCAGGAGGGAGACTTGATGCATCAACCTGAGAGTCCAACACGGTTTCTAGCGACCAGTTTTCAAGGCTACTCAAAGACCAGCAATCGGCTTTTTGGAATGTAAGGATTTTCAGCAACTCTCCTGCCCGATCACGTACGAAGATCTTATTCGGAGGTTGAACCTTTACCTCCAAACTCGACATTTCGACTACTTCGGGAGAGACCGCGCTCAGCTCGCCCCCCCCTAGTACCTCAATTTCTCGCTCAACCACTTTAGGTTGACTACCCTCGGCAACAACCTCCAAAAAGTGGATAGGAGAAGCGGTAAACGCGCGTTGCACCTCTGGCTTCGCCAAAAACTCTTTCACAAAACCATGAAAATTATCAGAAGGGCACTGAATGGCGAATACGTCTGAACTCAGGCCCAATACCAGCAACACGATCCATCTCAAGCCGAATTTCCCGGCGTTCTTTTTAATTTTCATAACTAACTCATCACTCAGAAAACACAAAAAAAGCCTTCGGCTTAACCTTCTCAGGCGGCGCATTCAACAACGCCTGATCCATCAAACTCCCCGCCTTATCCTTATCCGCCGCCCCCGGCAGCACCGGCGGTTTGATACCGATCCCGGTGCCACTCCCCGGCGAACCGCCAGCATTAATCTTCACCACCGGCCCAACCACCGTCACACCACCGCCATCGAGCTTGATGAAACTGCCGCCGCCGAGAATCGTCAGCTCAGTCCCTGCCTCAATGACAATCTTGTCCCCGGCCTTGATATGAATCTCTTTCCCGACACTGGTCAGTTGCGCCGTCCCGAGCTTCACATGCTGGCTCTCGCCAATAGTCAGGTGGTCGTCCATCCGCGCTTCGACTTTGCGATCGGAAATCGTGGTGCGATGTTCTTCAGCCTTCAGCTCGGTGTAGCTGTTCTTCACCACCGTGTCGTGACGTTCATTCCCGACCCGAATCTTCTGATCGTGCTCAACGTTTTCATCCCAGTCGCGCTGGGCGTGGATGAAGATTTGTTCGGCGCCTTTTTTGTCTTCGATGCGCAGTTCGTTGTAGCCACCGCCGCCCGGGGAGCTGAGGGTTTTGAAGACGCTGCGGGTTTTGTTTGCCGGCAAGGCGTACGGCACCGGGTTTTCCTTGTGGTACAGGCAGCCGGTGACCAGTGGCTGGTCGGGGTCGCCTTCGAGGAAGGTGACGAGGACTTCCATGCCGATGCGCGGGATGGAGATGGCGCCGTAGCGGTCGCCGGCCCAGGAGCTGGAGACGCGCAGCCAGCAGCTGGTCTTGTCGTCGGCCAGGCCTTCGCGGTCCCAGTGGAATTGCACTTTGATGCGGCCGTATTGGTCGCAGTGGATTTCTTCGCCTTTCGGGCCGGTGACCATGGCGGTCTGGCTGCCGAGCACGCGCGGTTTCGGGTGCTCCAACGCTGGGCGGTAGAACACGTCCCACGGGGTGGCGAGGAAGCGGTTGCGGTAGCCTTGGTGGAAGTCGTCCTTGTTGTCGGTGGTGTCGCTGGTCACCGATTCTTCGAGGACTTGTGGCTGTTTGCCTTCGTGGAAGATTTCGGTGAGCAGCCACAGGTCGTTCCACTCGCTGCGCGGGTGGTCGGACATTTCCATGAAGTGGCCGCTGACCAGTCTGGTCTGGTCGCCGCGACCTTCGGCCTGACGGTAATCGGCGCGATGGCGTTCGAGGGCGCGCTGGCTGAGGAACTTGCCGCGCGCGCGGTCGATGAAGCGGCCGGGGTAGTCGTAGTCTTCCAGATCCGGTTCAGCGTCTTTGCTATCAAGAGCGCCGTCCGGTTTGTAGGCCGCTTCCATTTGCAGGCGCGGTTTTTCGAAGTCGTAGTCGCGGCGGGTGGTGCGGCTGGTGCGGGTTTCCAGGCGCAGCTTGAAGCCTTTGATCACCGGTTCTTCGGCGACCATGCCGCTGCCCTGCACATACGCGGTCGGTTGGCCGAGATTGGGGAACACGGTCTGGTCATCGCCGAACACCAGCAAATGACCTTTCTTGCTGTGCTGGAAGTGGTAGTGAATGCCTTCCTCTTCACAAAGACGCTGGACGAAGTGCAGGTCGGTTTCGTCGTACTGCACACAGTAATCGCGATCCGGGCATGGCTGGCTGAGCTGGAAGCTGTAGGCGTTGCCCTTGATGCCGTGCTCGTCGAGGATCAGCGCGATGATTTTCGGCGCCGACATCTGCTGGTAGATGCGCTGGTTGGTGCGGTGATGCAGGTATTGCAGCTGCGGCACCAGCGACACTTTGTAGCGGGTCAGGCGCTTGCCGGCATCGCCCTGGGCGACGCGGTAGATCTGGCCGTGGATGCCCGAGCCCTGCGGATCGAGGGCGAGGAATGCCTGTTTGTGCAGAAGCTTTTCCAGGTCCAGATCCGGGTTTTCGCTGACCAGTTCCAGGTCGAAACGGAACGGCTGGCTGATGCCTTCGGTGCCGGTGAACGACAGGACTTGCAGGTCGCCCACGTAGTCTTCAACGGTCAGGCTGAAGTGCGTTTCGTTAGCTGGGTTGAACATAAAGTGCTCCCTGTTCGAATGTCATCCGTTACGCCCGCAGTCGCAAACGCTGCAGCCAGGACGAAGTGGCGCCCAAGGCGTCACGCAATTGGTCGGCAGTGATGGTGCGCTCTGCCGCGTCAAAGGCCAGCGCGGTGCGCAGCGCGGGCCAGCAGTGTGTCGGCAGATTTGCCGGGGCTTGCAGTTCGCGATCCAGGTGTTCGTCACGGGCCTGGGTCGAGGGCAAGCGGCGGAACGGGTGTTTGCCGCCCGCCAGTTCATAGATCACGCAGGCCACGCCGTACACGTCCGCGCTGGCCGACAGTGGTTGGCCCTCAAGCAGTTCGGGGGCGGCGTAGCCCGGGGTCCAGGCGTTGAAGCGCTCGCGGCTCAGGTGCGGCAGGCCGGGCAGGATGCCCTCCTCGGCTTGCCCGAGACCGAAGTCAAAGAGGCGCACGCCGTCTTCGCTGAGCATGACGTTGCTCGGTTTCATGTCACCGTGCAGCACACCGCGACGGTGGGCGTAGGCCAGCGCGTCGAGCAGCGGCAGCGCGATGTCGCGCAGTTCTTTCCACGGCAGGCCCAGCGGCCGTTCGCAGAGCAGTTTGTCCAGGGTCAGGCCACGCATGAGTTCCATGGTGATGAAGGCCCGCTGGCAATCGGTGTCCACTTCGAACGTGTGCGGTCGCAGCACGTTGTCGTGGCGCAGGCGTCGGGTCAGGGCGAACTCGCTGTAGAGCAAGGC
The DNA here is from genome assembly GCF_052045815.1 of Pseudomonas sp. 22085. Classification (NCBI taxonomy): domain Bacteria; kingdom Pseudomonadati; phylum Pseudomonadota; class Gammaproteobacteria; order Pseudomonadales; family Pseudomonadaceae; genus Pseudomonas; species Pseudomonas sp. 22085. The sequence continues at coordinate 57,808 of NZ_JBQEQA010000025.1, read as the reverse complement.
ACTGGCGTCCGGCGACTCGGCAAATTCTTCGCTGAGGATTTTCAGCGCAATGTAAGGATCGGGATCGCCGAACTGTTCGTGCAGCAGATCCCGGGCCCGGTAAACCGCCCCCATGCCACCGGCTCCGAGCAGACGCTCGAGGTGGTAGCGGCCTGCCAGAACATCCGGCAGTTCGCCGACGCTGGCCTTGGTCGGCGCCAGCGCGGGTTCGGCGTTGTGCTGCTTTGCAAAAGCAAAATAGGTCAGGTTGTTGGCCTGCTCTTCACTCATCAGCAAGTCATCGACTGAGGATTCGATTTCAGTCATTGGCGGATCACCACGGCCGTCAGATTGTCGCGGGCGGCGCCCCGCAGGGCACCGTCGAACAGACGTTCCAGCGCCACATGTGGCGCCGCCAGGCTGAGAGCATTGCCGAGGGCATCGCTGCTCAGGCCTTGATACAAACCATCGCTGCACAGCAGGAACACATCGCCCGGATACACCTCAAGCTCCAGCACATCCAGGGTCAGTTGTTCCGCCGCGCCGACCGCCCGGGTCAAGGCCTGGGCCGCCGGGTGCGCCGCTGCCTGTTCGACGCTCATCTGCTGTTCGTCGATCAGTTGTTGCTGCAGCGAGTGATCCTTCGACAGCTGATACAACCGCTGCCCGCGCCACATATAACAACGACTGTCGCCGGCCCAGATGCAGGCCGCACGGTTGCCTTCCACCAGCAGCGCCACGACGGTGCTGCCCATGATGCTGTCGTGACGCCCGGCGGTGACGGTCAACTCTTGCCCCAGGCGCCGGTTCAGCCAGTGCAGGCACTGGCGGATGGCTTTGAGGCGTTCGTCGAAGTCTTCGTGCTGCGGCAGTTCAGCCAGGCTGGCGACGATCAACTGGCTGGCGATGTCGCCACCCTGATGACCGCCCATGCCGTCCGCGACCACCCACAGCCCATGCTGCGGGGTGTCGAGGAAGGCATCTTCGTTGCGCGACCGCACCTTGCCCGGGTCGGTTCGCGCCGCGCTGCGCCAGGGACTGGCCACCAGCATCAGAGCTGCACCGGCATACGGAAAGTGCGCAGCACGCCCATGTCGAACGGGTTCGGCGTGCGCTGGCTGGTCAGCAGGTAGTTGGCGCGCAGGCCTCCCACGTCGGCTTTCAGCACCAGCACGTCGCGACCGGTCAGGTACTCGGTCTGCATCAGGTCGAACAGACGGAACAGCGACCACGGGCCGGAGTTCTTCTCGATGCCGATCGGGCGACCGGCCATCTTGTCCATGACCAGACTGGTGCGACCGTCTTCAGCATCGGTCGGCCACTTGAAGCTCATGGGCAGGATCGGACCGTGGCGGTATTCCATGGTCTTGTCGCCGAACTTGAACTCGGAACGGCTGACCGCCGGATCGAGGGTGTACGGCTCAAGTTTGAACTGCACGGTCGGTTCGGCCGGGTTGATCGAGAAGAAGCTCTGACGGATGTTCAGGGCCGCCGCCATCTGATCGAGGAAGACCTTCGACACCGGCAGGCTGCGGCCGTCGACGCTGCGCATCCGGTAGTTGCCCGGATCACCGCTGACGAACGGACGCATGTAGCTGTCGAAGAAGCGGTCGATGGTGCCTTGAGCGCGGAAGAACTCGCGGAAATCGCTGATCGCCACATCGCTGGTGCTCGAGGCGCTGAACGGGTAACGCTTGTTGATGGTTTTGCCATACACGCTGTACAGCTCGTTCTGATAACGGCCGTTCAGGTACTGGTAGGCATCGTTGAGCACCAGGCGCCACGAGTCTTCGGCCAGCACGTTGAACCACACGCTCAGCGGGCGCGGCAGACGACCGGAAGCATTGCGCAGGTTGGTCAGCGCATCACGCTGGCCGCTCATGCGGGTCTTGGCCAGTTCGAACGCCGCCTGCTCCGGCGTGCTGGAACGGGCGAGGCCCGCCAGTTGCAGTTGCAAGTCGTTGAGCGCGGTGAAGGCCGGGGTCAGGTCAGCAGCCGGGCCGTTGTTGTCGTCGAGCAACTTGTGCAGCGGCTCGAAGCGACGTTGCAGCGACTTTTTGGCGGTGTCCGGCAGGTTCTTCGCCACGTTCAAGGCCGAGGCCTTGTCCGCTGCCGCCGCGGCGAGTTTGCCGACCTTGCCCAGTTTGCCTTTCTGTCCGGCCAGCGCATCAGCCGCGTCACCTGCCTCGTCCACCGGATCGGCAGCGGCCGGGAAACGGGTGTTTTCACGCACTTCGGTCAGCAGCGCCAGCACCGGCGAGTTGGCCGAGGTCAGGCCCGCCAGTTGCTCGGCGCCTTCACCGGCATCGCTGATCGGCGGCAGCGCCACCTGGCCAACGGCCTCGCTCCAGTAGTTGGCGTAGTCGCGGAAGTACAGTTGCTCCAGCTCGACCATCAGGCGACGCAAGTCCATGTCGCTGATGCCCGCGCCTTCGCCCAGCACCCAGTTGTCGCGCAGGATGTCGGTCACCAGCGATGCGCCTTGGACCGAGAAATACTGCTGATAACCGGTCTGGGTGTAGAAGCCCGGAATCACGTATTCAGTGCCGATGAACAGCGAGCCCTGCGGCCCGAGGTGCTGGCTGAAACGGTAATCCGGCAGGTTGCGCGCCTGCTCGCGGAGCATGCGGTAAACCACGGTCGCCAGCGATTCGCTGCGCAGCACCTGACGCGCCTGAGTCACCAGTTGCTCGTTGAGCGGATAGATAAACGGCTGCTGCAACAGACGCTCGAGGTGCGTGTTCAGACCGTTCTGCACCGCGGTGTTGCCGGTATAGCGCTGCGACCAGTCAGCCGCGACCCAGTCCTTGAGCCATGCCGCGTCACGACGATCCTTCATGTTCAGCATCAGGTACGCGCGCAGGCTGTTGATCAGCTTTTCGCGGTCCTTCATGTTGGCGCGGATCTGGCCTTCAAGCATCGTCGCGACGCGTGGCAGCAGTTGCTTTTCAAGCTCGCGCTCGTAAGCCTCCTTGACCACCGGATTGACGTCCTGGCCCTGATACAGCCCCATCCGTTCGTGGTACGCCGCGTCGCCTTTTTTCGGGAACACCTGGGTGGCAGCGTAGCTGGTGTCGAGGGTTTTCAGTGCGCCCATGGCGTCATCGCGCGGCGACAGTGCCGTACGCTGCTGAGTCCAGTTCTGCGCCAGATTGCGCAGGTTTTCCAGGCGCTCGTAGTTGGCCGAGAAACCACCGGCCCAGAGCATGCCGAACAGCACCAGCGCGCCCAGTGCGCCGACGTACAACGCACGCTGGCCCCAGTGGATGCGGCTGCGTTCGCGCTTGTCCAGACCGGCCAGATCGGCCTCGGGGAAAATCACCCGGCTGAGCAAGTGATGGATGAAACGCGAACGACCGCTGCGCAATGTCGGCAGCACGCCGGCGCTCATGCCCAGACTCGCGCCGATGCCGGCGGTGGTCGAATCCATTTCCTGGGTCAGGTGCGGTGCGCTGGTCAGGTAGAAACCACGCAGTTGCGTCGCACGCTGGTAGCGGTTGCCGGTGAACGCCATGTCGACCAGCAGGCACAGACGCTCGCCGATCTGGCCCATCTGGTGCGGGAAGTCGAGGATGCGGCCACGGCGCTGGGTGTCGCGCTCGGAGTGCATGCGCATGATCACCTGGCTGTTGAGGCGACGCAGCAGCTCTTCGAACTCGTTGCGCAGTACCGTCACGTCGGTGCCGACCTGATCCTTGCGGAAACTGGTACCCAGCACCTGATCGCTTTCTTCGCGGGTCAGTTGATCGAAGAACTCGTCGAAGCCCAGCAGCTTGTCGGCCTTGCTCAGCACCAGATACACCGGCACATCGACGTGCAGCTTCTGATAGACGTCTTGCAGACGCGCACGCACCTGGCGGGCCAGGGTTTCGATGTCCTGTTCGCTGCCACCGGTCAGGGTTTCCACCGGAATGGTCACCAGCACGCCGTTCAGCGGACGACCGCGACGACGCTTGCGCAGCAGCTCCAGCAGGGTGGTCCAGGCGCTGCCGTCGACTTCCGCATCCGGCTGGGTCAGGTAGCGGCCGGCGGTGTCGATCAGTACACCGTGATCGGCGAAGTACCAGTCGCAATGACGGGTGCCGTGGGTGTCACGGGTCAGCTTGCGGTCAATCTTGTTGATCGGGAATTCCAGCCCGGAGAAGTCCAGCAGGCTGGTCTTGCCGCTGGCCTGCGGGCCGATCAGCAAGTACCACGGCAAGTCATTGCGCCAGCGCTCGCTGCGGCCTCGATACAGGCTCGAAGTCTTGAGGGTTTTCAGGGCGTCCTTGAAACGCTCCTTCAACTCTTTCTGCTCTTCGTCGATCAACTCTTCGCGGCGGATACGGTCCTGGCCGTCTTCGGTTTCTTCGACGGCTTTCTTGCGGATCCCGGCGCGCCAGCTGACGAAGACCATGGTCAGGCCCCAGATCAGGAACAGCACGCTGATGGTCAGCAGACGCGAGGTCGCGCTTTCCCAGAACTTGTAGTCATCCACTGCCAACAACGGGCCGACGAACCACACCAGCAGCGCCACGAACAGCACCAGCAGCAAGGTCCAGACCCAGGTCTGGCGCAGGAAGGCGCCGACTTTCTTGAAAAACTTTTTCATCACACGTCCCTGTTTACGGCTGCGACTGCGGCTGAACCGCGGCCGGATCAAGCGGCTGATAAGGTTGCAGAACGGTGTCGCGCTGCTCGCCCAAGACCCAGGCGAAGCCCGAATACATCATCACCAGACAGACGAAGGTGAACAGCACCACCATCCACGCCGGCACGATGCGCACCAGATTGCGGCGCTGATCGTTGAGGCCTTCCCACTGCGGCGACAATTCACGCGGCACATCGCCACGCAACTGACGGATCTGCCGGTACAGGGCGTCGCGGATGCCTTCGAGTTCCAGCATGCCGCGCGCCTGCACGCGGTACTTGCCCTCGAAACCGAGGGACAGGCACAGGTACATCAGCTCCAGCATCGGCAGGTGCTTGACCGGGTTTTTCGACAGCCGATCGAGCAGCTGGAAGAACTTCTCGCCACCGAAGGTTTCGTTGTGGAAGCTGCTGAGCAGGCTCATCTGCGACCACTCGCTTTCGTTGCCCCACGGCGTGGTCACGACGGCTTCGTCGACCACGGTGCAGAGCACGTAACGGGCGGCCATCACCTGGCTGCTTTCGGCGCCGTTGTGCAGGGCGCGCACTTCGAACAGCTTGAGCCCGGCGGTCAGGCGCTCGTTGAGCGCGTAGAGGTCTTCGCGGGTTTCGCTGTGTTTGAGGCGCACCACTTCCGACAGCAGTTCGGACGACGCGGCCACCAGCGAATTGAGGCTGATGTTGAAGGCCTCCGCCGGGCGCAGGCGCGCGGCGTAGATCATCCGTTCTTCCAGTTGTTCGAAGCGCGGCGGCGCGGCGAAGTCGGTCAGCGGACTCGCCGCCGGGCCATGGCCCTGACGGTCGAGCAGGACGGTTTTGTCGTCCTGGTTGTGTTCCATGTCCTTGATCATGTCGGTCAGTTCCTGATGGCCCAGAATTTCAGTTCAAGCTCGGCGAATTCGCCGGACACATGGAACGCGAAGCCGCCGGAGCGCTCGAGTTGTGCCAGGTCTTCGGAACTGAGTTCGAGGATGAAATAGGTTTTGTTGGAGTGGAACGCGATCTGCCGCGGGGCCACCGGCAACGGTTTGACCTTGATCCCCGGCAGGTGCAGGTTGACCAGTTGGCGGATGCGCTCCACCGGGCCGACCTTGAGGTGCGCAGGCAAGCGGTTGCGCAGTTCTTCGGAGTCGCAGTTGGCACTGGCTGCCAGCACGAACGACGCCGAGCCCAGCAGTTTGTGGTCGTGCAGCGGCGATACGATGATCCCGTACTGACGCGCTTGCAGGATCAGTTCGATGGCGTGCTGTTCCAGCACCATCGACAGCACCTGACGGATCGACTCCATCAGTTTGCGGAAGCTCGCGCCCTGGTCGGCGTGGGAGTAGCGGCTGTCCAGACGCGGGCGTTTGCTGTCGCTGGAGAACGTCGCCAGATCGCCGAGCATGGTCAGCAGCGTACGGTACAACTCTTCCGGGTGAACCTGCTCCAGGCCCAGGTAGTGGCGCAGCAGCAGTTCGGTGCGGTTGATCAGTTGCAGCATCATGAAGTCGCCGATTTCCGCGCCGCCGACCTTGCCGTTCGAACGAATACGCTCGGCAATGGTGTCGCCCCGGTGGCCGAGCATGCTGATCACTTCTTTCAGGCACGACAGCAGGTAGCTGGAGGCGTGGGCCTGAATGTAGGTCGGCACGAAATCCGGGTCGAGGCTGATCACGCCGTCGGGCGTGGTGTCGAGCACGTCGCAGATCTTCAGCTTCACGTAGGCCTGATCGCTCTGCTGCTCACCGAGCAACAGCTTGAAGTCCGGGCGGCCGCAACTGACCTGGCTGGCGGAATCATCACCGGCGTTGGAGTCGGCGACTTCGGCGTCATACGCGGTATAACGTGCGAGTACGTCGGACTGCTCCGGGCGCCGGGCCTCGATGTGGTTACCGGTGACCAGCGGCAGCGCCAGGTAGATCGGCATGTTGCCGGTGTTCGGCGGTACGTCCAGCGCCAGCGGCTCGGTGTTGCCACCGAGTTCGAACAGGCTGCCGTCCGGCAGGATCCCCGAGGCTTCACTGATCACCAGTTTGCCCATGTTGAGGAACTGCAGGTCGATCTCCAGATTCAGGAAACCCCAGGTGTAGCCGCCCAGCAACTGGGTGCGGGTCTTCATCTGGTGATCGTAGTAGCGGTCGTTGTGCTGGAAGTGCTGCGGACGCAGCAGCATGCCTTCCTGCCAGATGACTTTATGGGTATTCATGGTCAGTCATCCGCCTTGGCGAGCACTTCGTTGGTCTTGCGGATACCGGCCTGATCCAGGGTCAGATCGGCTTCGGTGACTTCCAGCGGTGTGATCGGAAAGGTGTGGCGCCACTTGGTTTCCGGCAGGTCGCGGTACGCGGCGAGGATGCCGATGAAGCGGCTGCCCTCCTCCACGCTGAGTTTCAGCTCCACGGTTTCACCCGGGCGCAGTTCGAGTTCTTCGCTGGCCACCAGATCCGGGTTGAGGGATTCCTTGGCGCGCTCGTAGAGGCTGAAGAAATCGGCGTTCTCGAACGTCACCGGGTGCTTGAGTTCGAACAGGCGCACCACGATCGGCGACGGACGACCGTTGAGGTCCGGGTTCAATTGATCGCTGCCGGTCAGCTTCAGGTTGATCTTGGTCACTTTCGAATACGGCGACAGCGACGAGCAACCGGCAAGCAGCACCAACAGGGTGAGCGCGGTCAGCGTCTTGAAAAAAGCGGTCGAGCGGCGAGACATGCGCATCATCCTTGGTGGTCGGTGTGGAGGGTGGAGATCAGGCGAATCTGTTCTTCGTAGGCCTGGGCGAAGTCGCGGGCCAGCAGGCGCTCGCTCCAGTCGTCGTCCTGACGCAGCGCATGGTGGTAACGGTTGAACGCTCTCCAGCGCCCGCCAGCGGTGGCGAGCAACGGCTTGTTGTCGCGCTCGAAACGCAGGGTCAGTTGCTCCGGCGAGAAGTGTTCCAGAGTGCCGCGTACCGCCGCGCGGCTGGCGGTCAGCAGCGCCACCTGATGCGCCTGCAAGTCGCGGAACGCCCGGGAGATCGCCTGCTCGGCCGGCAAATGGCCCGGCTTGTGCGGTTGCAACAGGATGTCCAGCGCTTCGCTCGGATCGACGGCGAATTTCAGCGGATTCTTGTTGGTGCCTTGCACGGTGGTCTGGGCCAGACGCAGTTCGTTCTTCAGCTCGGAACGAGTGCGCAGGCTCTGTTGCAGACCGCCGATGCTCTGGCGCAGCAGACGTGCGGCGTTCAGCGCGAGGGCTTCACGCTCGTCGTGGCTGAGGTTCTTCACGTTCACGCCGAGGGCCGCGCCGAATTTGTCCCAGAAGGTTTCGCTCTGGCGCTCGACCGCTTTCGGTGCCGGTGCAGGCTCAGGCTTGGGCTCGACGATCAGCTCCGGCACCATCAGGCTTTCCATGTCGATGCGTGCGTAGTCGGCGCGCTGACGGGAGTCTTCAGGGTCGGTCACCGGCGCGAGCATTTCCTCGAATTCCGAGTACACGCGCTCTTGCTGCTCCAGCGACTTCAACGGGTCGAGGTCGAGAAACGCGTCGTCCGGGATGATGCTGCCGGCGGCACGTGGCAGGCCGACTTCACCGTCGAACGTCGCCGGATCGCGCACCAGTCGTGCGCGAATCTCGAAGTCGCCCAGCACGTAGGTGCTGCCGTGCTCGATGCGCACCGGTTCGCCCTTGTGCAGGCGTGCGCCGCTGTCGCCGTCCTGCACACCGTTGCTGCTGGTGTCGGTCAGGAAGAACGAACCCTCGCGATAGCTGACGATGGCGTGGTGGTTGGACAAGTGCCGCTTGCGGTCAGGGATGATCCAGTCGCAGTCCTCGCCCCGCCCGATCACGCCGCCGGCCTGTTTGAAGGTCCGCTGGCACAGCTCGGTGGGCACGAACTGCTTGGTGTTCAGCATTTCGAAAACCAATTCCATGTTTGATGCTCCTTGCGGTCACTTGCCGCGATTGACCGCCTGCGGATCACCCAGCGGGCGGTAATCGTTATCGTTGAATTTGTAATTGCCGCTGCAGCCGCCGAGGCCGCATAGAACGACGAGGGTCAGCAGGACAGCGTGCCAGTGACGAACAGACATCAGAGGGTCTCCAGGTGTAGACAAAGCACAAAGCGCCGACCCTTGCGGGCGGCGCTGAAATAGGTGTTCGAGGTGAATCCGACGGACTTTCGCCTACCCATCGAAATCTCCCAGATTGATGTTCAAACGACCGAGCCGGTACAGCAGCGTGCGGCGCGGCAGGCCCAGTTCGCGGGCGGCGAGCGTCTGGTTGCCGTCGTTCTTGCGCAGGCAATCGAGCAACAGATTGCGTTCGACCGCTTCCAGTCGTTCACGCAGATTGAGGCCGCAGTGGTCTTCCGGCACCGGCGCCGATTCCAGGCGCAGCGAGAAATGTTCGGCCAGCAACTCGCCGCCCTCGCACAACAGCACCGCCCGCTCGACCAGGCCTTTGAGTTCACGCACATTGCCGGGGAAGGTGTAACCGGACAGGTGTTCCAGCGCTGCATCCGACCAGCGCACCGGATCACGTTGCAGGAAGGTGCAGGCCTTGTCGGCGAAGTGCTTGGCCAGGTCGAGGATGTCGCCTTCACGCTGGCGCAGGGCTGGCAATTCGATCGGGAATTGCGCGAGGCGGTAGTACAGGTCCTCACGGAATTTGCCTTCGCTGACCAACACCGACAAATCGCGGTGCGTCGCAGCGATGATGCGCACGTCGATCTTGTGGGTGTCGTTGGAACCCAGCGGACGGATCTCGCCTTCCTGCAACACGCGCAGCAACTTGGCTTGCAGCGACAGCGGCATGTCGCCGATTTCATCGAGCAACAGAGTGCCGCCGTTGGCCGCGTCGAACAGCCCGGCGCGGTCGCGATCGGCGCCGGTGAACGCACCTTTGCGATAGCCGAACAGCTCACTTTCCAGCAGGTTTTCCGGGAACGCCGCGCAGTTCTGCACGATGAACGCTTGCGACCGACGCGGGCCGCAATCGTGGATCGCCCGCGCGACCACTTCCTTGCCGGTGCCGGTCTCGCCACGCAACAGCACGGTGTACGGGCTGTGCAGGACTTTGCTGATCAGCGAGTAGGTCTGGCGCATCGCCGCGCTCTTGCCGATCAAGCCGTAGCCGCTGGCACTCGGCAGATTGCGCACGACCGGTGCGGCCGCATCCACTGGCTGGCGCAGACGCTGCAGCAGATGCAGTTGACCAAGCACGAACGAGCCGAGCTGGCCGAGAGAATCGGCAAACCCTTGCAGGTTGATGTGACGACGGCTGGCACACAGCAACAGGCCTTCGACAGCCTTCTGCTGATTGACCAGCGGCACGCACAGCAGCGACTGCCACGGCGTGGACGACGCCGGCAGAAAACTGGTTTCGTGCAGGCTGCCGCCCAGGTCGTCGAAGCTCACCACGCGGTTCTGGCACAGGGCGAACTGCAACAGTTGCTCGCCGTTGTAATCCGCCGGCAGGCTCGCCGCGCTGCGCGGTTGCAGCACGCCGTCGAGGCATTCGGCGTTCATCCCGAGCGACGTGTGCGTGGCGTCCAGCAAGTACAGCTGCGTCAGTTCGCAACCGCTCAGCCCGGCCAGGCCGCGCACGAAGTCACCCAGCAGCGCAGCACCGTCCGCCGCGCGCGACAGGCTGGCGAACTGCGCCAGCAAGGCTTCGGCATAGAGCAGTGGCTGCGGCACTTGAGTGAACATCACACTCACCTCAGGCGAACTCGCAGGTCACGCTGGCTTCACCGTCGAGCGTCGCATGCACGCGCTTGAGGCTTTCACCGGTGGCCATGGCGTCGAGCAAACGGTCGGCCACCAGCGGCAGCACGTGCAGGTCGAGCAAATGGTCGATCAGGCGCGCACCGCTTTCGCTTTGGGTGCAGCGCTCGGACAGGTGATCGACGAGGTTCTGGCACCAGGTGAAATCCAGCTGGCGACGGTTCAGACGCTCGCCCAGACGACCGAGCTTGATCTCGATCAGCTCGCGCAGCACCGGGCCGCCGACCGGGTAGTACGGCACCACTTTCATCCGCGCCAGCAGCGCCGGTTTGAAGTGTTTGCTGAGCACCGGGCGAATGGTTTCTTCCAGCACTTCGGCGGTCGGACGCGCGCCGTCTTCGCAGAGGTCGCTGATCTTGTCGCTGCCCAGGTTCGATGTCATCAGAATCAACGTATTGCGGAAGTCGATCTCGCGCCCTTCGCCGTCGTTGGCCACGCCTTTGTCGAAGATTTGGTAGAACAGGTTGAGCACGTCCGGGTCGGCCTTCTCGACTTCATCGAGCAGCACCACCGAGTACGGCTTCTGGCGCACGGCTTCGGTGAGCATGCCGCCCTCGCCGTAACCGACGTAGCCTGGTGGAGCACCGATCAGGCGGGAAACGGTGTGCTTCTCCTGAAACTCGGACATGTTGATGGTGGTGATGAAACGGTCGCCGCCGTACAGCAGGTCGGCAAGTGCCAGTGCGGTTTCGGTCTTGCCGACGCCGCTCGGGCCGACCAGCAGGAACACGCCGACCGGTGCGTCAGGCTTGTTCAGGCCGGCTGCGGTGGCGCGCATCGAGCGATCCAGGGCGTGCACGGCTTGTTCCTGACCCCGGATGCGGGTGCGCAGGTCGGTGGCGAAGCTGGCGACCTTGGCGTTGTGCTCGCGGGCCAGTTGCGCCAGCGGCACGCCGGTCCAGGCGCTGATCACTTCGGCCACCAGACGCGGGCAGACTTCGAAGCTGACCAGACGCTCCTTGACCTGAGCGGCGGTCAGGGCGCTGTGGGTTTCGTTGAGTTGTGCTTCCAGCGCTTCGACGCTAAGAGCTTCGTCAACTTCGGCGGCGTGGGTTTCGATCACGGTGCCTTCGGCGTCTTCTTCAACGGTCACCACCGGCTCGACCGCAGCGGCTTCACGGGCCTTGGCCAGTTGCTGGCGCAGTTCCAGCAGGCGCTCGGCCAGTTGTTTTTGCTCGGTCCACTGGGTTTCCAGTGCGACCCTTTCGGCTTCGGCTTCGTCCAGGCGCGCTTCCAGTGCCTCCAGCGCTTCGTGGTCGATCAGCAGACCGGCTTCGGCATCGCGGCGCAGGGCCTGACGCTGACGACCGCCTTCAGCCAGTTCGCCACGCAGGCGTTCCAGGCTTTCCGGGGCAGCAGCGAGGCTGATGCGAACGCGTGCGCACGCAGTGTCGAGCACATCAACAGCCTTGTCCGGCAGTTGCCGACCGGCCAGGTAACGGGCAGACAGTTCCGCCGCGGAAACCACCGCGTCGTCACGCAGGTAGATGCCGTGGCTCTTTTCGTAGACCTGAGCCAGACCACGCAGGATGGTGACGGCTTCGCTCACGGTCGGTTCGTGCAGTTGAACCGGCTGGAAACGACGGGCCAGCGCCGGGTCTTTCTCGAAGTATTTCTTGTACTCGGCCCAGGTGGTCGCGGCGATGGTGCGCAGTTCGCCGCGCGCCAGTGCCGGCTTCAGCAGGTTGGCCGCATCGGAACCGCCGGCATTGCCGCCCGCGCCGATCAGGGTGTGGGCTTCGTCGATGAACAGGATGATCGGCTTCGGCGAGGCTTTGACCTCGTCGATCACGCCTTTCAGACGACGCTCGAATTCACCTTTGACGCTGGCGCCGGCCTGCAACAGGCCCATGTCCAGCGACAGCAGCTCGACGCCCTTGAGCACCTGCGGCACTTCACCGGCAGCGATCCGCGAGGCCAGTCCTTCGACGATGGCGGTTTTACCGACACCGGCTTCACCGACCACGATCGGGTTGTTCTTGCGGCGACGGGCGAGGATGTCGACCATCTGGCGGATCGCGCCATCGCGGCACAGCACCGGGTCGAGTTTGCCGTCGCGGGCCTGTTGGGTCAGGTTGTGGGTGAAGCGCTCCAGCAGCGATTCGCCCTGGGCGGCCGGTTTGCCGTTGGCGGCTGCCTGAGGTTGTTGCGACAGGGCAAATTCCTTCAGGCGATCGATGTTCAGTTTGGCCAGCAACGGCTGGTAGCGGCTGCCGGCGTAGCGCATCGGGTTGCGCAACAGCGCCAGGATCAGCGCCGCGTCTTCGACCGAGGTCTGGCCCAGTTCAAGGTTGGCCACCAGCAGCGCGTCTTGCAGCCACTGCACCAGTTCCGGAGCGAACACCGGGTTGCGCGAAGCGCTGTGCTCGACCCGCGATTGCAGGGCGGCGCTCAGTTCGCCGGCATCAACGTCGGCATCCTGCAGTGCGCGGGAGAGCAAACCGTTCGGGCGCTCCAGCAGGCCGAGCAGCAAGTCTTCGACCAGAATCTTGCTGCCGCCACGGGCCACGCAGCGCTCGGCCGAACGCTCCAGATCGCGACGGGTTTCGGCGTCCAGCGCCTGGATGAGTTGTTGCAGGTCTACGTTGATCATGGCTCACGTCCTTAATGAATTTTGCTGCCCAGGGTCACCACGCCGTCTGCTTTCTCGCAGCCCAGCCAACTGGTCCAACCCAGGCGACAGTCGTTCTTCTCGCCAATGCGCAGTTCGCGGATTTCTTCCGGGCGCAGCACCAGGCGAATGTCGTAATCGAGCGGGTCACGCAAGGTGAACCGCACCAGCGCGCAGAGCGGCTGGTAACCGAAACCGATCGGCAGGAATTCGTGGAATCGCTCCCAGTCGAGTTCGGTGATGTGAATGCGGAATTTGCCGCTGCGATCGCGCACGCGTTCGCCCAGCACCAGGTCTTCACCCAGTACGCTGTTGGCGAAGCCGAGGCGGTTGCGCTGTTCTTCGAGGATTTCCACGCGGCGCTCGATGCACTGCTCGATGACCAGGTCTTCGTGCTTGAAGTAGTAACGCAGCACCGCTTCGATCAGCGCCGCCGAGTGCGCCCGCAGACTGAGCAGGCCGAGGTACGGCAACAGGCGTTTCCAGTTCAGTTCCTTGGCCTTGCGGATCTCGTCGCCACCGAGGCCGATCAGGGCGAACAGCTGCGACGAAAACGGGTCGACCGCGCCGCTCTGGAAGCTCGCGCGATAGCGGTACTTGCGCCAGATCGGCAGCATCAGCCGTTGCAGGCGATGGTGGAACAAGTCGAGGAAGTTGCGCGTCGGGTTGCCGTCTTCGCTGTCGCCCAGGGCTTGCTCGCCGTAGAACGCCGGCAGCGGCGAACCGGAACCGACCAGGCCGATCAGGTTGAATCGCAGGCGCGCGCGCATCTGCCCGTGCTCTTCGAAAAACTCCACACGATCGACATCGCTGCGCGGAAATCCGAGGCTCGGGTTGGCCTGGAATTCCAGTTGGTCGTACAGGTCGTCTTCGCTCAGGTACGGGTGCGCATCGCGCAGCCGGTCGATTACCAGCAGCACGGCCTGAAACAGCGAGTACTCGCGTATTACCTTCGTCAGCCCGCTTAAAGCAGGGGCTGCAGGCCCATACGTGGTGTCCATTGGTACACCTCTCCCTGTGTGCTTTTTACCCGCAGCTCATGGAATGAATTGAGACTGGCGTAAAGCGCGAAAAACTCGTTGAGAACCGAGGCGAAGACGAACAGGTCGCCTTCGCCGATATACCCTTCCGGGTCGATGGTCAGTTCGGTGCGCAGACCGCGCACCGGCAAACCACGGTGCAAGCGGTCCACGTGGTGATGCTTGATGTGCTTGAGACCGCCGAGCAGGCGTTTGCTGACCTTCTCCGCGTGCTGGTCGTAGTAGCGCGGCAGGTCGTAGGTTTCGAGAATCACCTTCAGTGCATTGACGTCGGCCAGCGACAGATAGTTAAGCGACATGTTGCTGATCAGCTTCCACAGGAAGTCACGGTTCAGCGGCGGCGCAAAACTGGAAGTGGCCGGGGTGATGTTGCGGAAACTCAGGAACTCCGGGGTCTCTTCGCAGGCCATGCAGATCTGCCCGAGCTTGAGTTTGCGCGGCAGGTTCTGGTTGGTGCAGACCAGCTCGATCGACAGGGTTTCATGGGCTTCGGTGTGGCGGATGCCGAAGCTCAGGTAGGTGTCGAGGCCGTCGTGCAGCAGCGACGAACGCTGGCGGATGCTGTAATGCGGACGGCTGTTGGGCACGTCGAAACTTGGGTCGTGCTCGAAGGATTCGAACGGCACGTACTCCTGATAACCGAGGCCGCCGGGTTTCCAGCCGGTCACGGTCTCCACCGAGAACACGCCGCAGTTTTCCAGATCGTATTCGGCTGGCAGCAGCAGGTATTCGTCCTGTTTGCCGTCGAGGCGGATCGGCAGCGCGTCGTGCTTGAACAGGTTGACGATCGGCGTGCAGAACAGCTTCACGTTATCCAGGGTCGGACGCATGCGCATGATGCCGCTCTTGCGGATATCGAAGCGCAATTCCAGGCCGCGCATCTGCTTGAGCGTGTCTTCCGGCAGCGCCTTGAGAATGTCCAGGCCGTGGACATCAACGAACAGGAACTTGTCCTGGAAGGCGAAGTATTCCTGCAGGTAGCGATAGCCGCGGAAGGTGTTCAGCGGATACGGGATCAACGCTTCTTCTTCGGCAAAGCCCACCGGTTTGACCCGGTCACCCGGAATCTTGAACGCCATCGGCTTGCCGCTCACGCCATCGATCGGCTTGCCGGCGCCGTCGAGCGGGATCAGTTCGATGCCGTCGAGGTTGCGCAGCAGGCTCAGGTAGAGCATCTGGCTGATGTAGCGCTCGCCGGCAAAGTGCAGGCGCAGCTTGCTCAGCTCAAGCTCGCCGAGGTGGCCGTCGGCACTCATCTCCAGGCGCAGGCTGAGCAGCGAACCGTCGCCCTTCACCGAGTAGTTCAGCGCGGCCAGATCCAGCGCCATGACTTCGGTCGGGTAGCAGGTGCGGAAGCGGCAACGCACGTCTTCGATCGGCACGCTCTCGATCGGCGTGTCACGCTCGACCTTCAGCGCCGGCCCGGAACGCTTGAGCGGGTCGAACTGCAGAATGCTGAACGCCGGCAGCGGGCGCATGTAGTTCGGCCACAACAACTGCATCAGGGAATGGCTGAGCTCCGGCAACTCGTCATCGAGCTTCTGACGCAGCCGCCCGGTCAGAAACGCAAAGCCTTCCAGCAACCGCTCCACATCCGGATCCCGCCCGGCCTGCCCCAGAAACGGCGCCAGCGCCGGACTACGCTCGGCGAAACGGCGGCCCAGCTGGCGCAGTGCGGTGAGTTCGCTTTGGTAGTAGTGGTTAAAGGACATGGACTAACTGCCTGATCATGAATTTAAAGTGTATTTGCCGCAGTGCGTGAACAACTACGACTGATGATCAACTGACCAATAGCCAAGCGCGCGAAACTTCCAACGCCGCAATTTCGACCAAAGCCAAAGCCAAAGCCAAAGCCAAAGCCAAAGCCAAAGCCAAAGCCAAAGCCAAAGCCAAAGCCAAGCTTGCTCATGCCGGCGCTTGATTCAAAAAATAAGTACCCAGCAAATGCATAACAGGTACTATCAACACACAAACATACATCATGAGTTTATGAAAACGTGACCGCCGAAACCTTGAAAAGCAACCAAGGAAGGCAACCAACAAGCAAACAATTGCTAGAAGACCAAACAGATCACTATCAGCGACACTTGCAAAATAGTCTTGGATGGTCATTTATTAAACTCCAAAAAATTCCAGCGATAGAACAGGAACTTTTTCAAGAAATCTTCCGCCATTGAGCCTGTACTCTCATTTCGGTACGTCCACCCTATACCTGACTTTGTATAGTTACCCTTTTCGATAGGCATACCTGCGTAACCAGAGTTTTGAGGGTCAGCCATATTCGACCCCAACCACTTTTGAACCGTGGTGAAAGGACGAACGCTTATGCCACCGGTGTTCCCCTGTCTGATTTCGATTTTCGAATCGCTGACAGCTATGGCAATTTGAATATGGTGCGCTATATCTTTTGGGCGATCTAAGGCTTGTGCGAGGATGTCTCCAGGCAGCAAGGCTTCAGCCGTTTCGATCGATGTTGTGTTAACACCGACACGCTGCATATCTGGTGCACCATAAGTCAACATAACCATCTCGCAAAAACCATACATATGCGAAACGTAGCGATCATGCTCCGCAGCGGCATAGTTCTCCATATTCCGGTATGTTCTTACACCAGTTTTAAGCTTAACCGGCAACCCTCGCTTAGAAGCAAACTCACAGAGCAACCTTAGAGCAAAGTCCTCGCAGGTGAATTTGTTCCCCTTAATATCTCCATCCTTCGTCCAGTACTTCTCGACGATTAAGCGCTCTGCAATTTCAGGGGCTTCTTTGTGGTAATCCGCAATATGCGCTTCCGTCCAGAAAGCTGTTGTTTTCCAAAAAACCTTGTATGTCACTTTTTTTGGAGTTTTATCCGCCTTAGGCGTTAATGCAACTGAACGAGCCATTAACGTCGACAACACTTCAGCACTCATACCACTGCCCCATCAGTAGCCGCATGAAAATCGAAGGTTTCTCCTGCCTCTCCTCCCACCAACTGGGTTCTACCCATTGCGTCGCTCTGCCCAGTAATAACTTTCCCTTTAGCTGTCGTAATTTGATAGGGAATATCTTGAAGAGGATTTCCATCCTGATCTTCCATCACTACATGTTGCGTGTGGGAGAAAAGCATTAATGGCACCGGCGGCACAAACGGTGCAGGCGTATGCGAATTCCCGATGATTACCGTCCCGGAGCCGGCAGTGACCTTGTTGCCATGGGCCCCGACTGAACCTACGGTGGCGGCCGGCTTGCCATTGATCAGAACCGTGGTCGCCAGATCGCCGACCAACGCACCACCACACGCCGAGGCATCGCCCTGGCGAGCGGCCGGCAGGCCGTCGAAGAACACGTCGCCGGAACCGGCGGCGATCGGGTTGGTGCCGTGGCCGGGGAGCGGGCAAGCGGTGGGGTCGGATACGCGTGCTGCAGGTTTGCCAGACATCGGGGTTCTCCTTAGGTGACCTTCACTTGACCGCTGCCATCCAGGCGCGCGGCGAAACTGACCTGACGCTTGAAACCCTCGACTTCCAGCAGGCCTTCGATGCTGAAGGCCAGGCGAAGCTGGTCGTGGTCACGCGGCAGGGAAATGACACGCACGTTGCTCAGGCGCGGTTCGTAGGCTTCGATGAAGCTTTCGATGGCCAGGCGGGCCTGACTCAGGGAGTCGTGCAGGCTCAGGCGCATGTCATTGAGATCGGGCAACCCGTAGTCGGACAGCGTTTGCACGCTGCCGGCCCGGGTGCTGAGCATTTTGGCCAGATGGGCAGCCACCGACGCCATGGCCGAAGCCTCGAGGCTCTTGCCCTTGCGCTGTTCCGCGTCGCCGTTGAGGCGTTCGAAAAGGCTGCCGTATCCGTCCATGAGTCGCTCTTACTCTTTGTCCAGCTTGCCAACCAGCGACAGGGTGAAATCGGCACCCATGTACTTGAAGTGCGGACGCACGTTCAGGCTGACGCGGTACCAGCCCGGCTCGCCTTCAACGTCGCTGACGATCACTTGCGCAGCGCGCAGCGGACGACGGCCACGCACTTCGGCGCTCGGGTTTTCCTGGTCGGCCACGTACTGGCGGATCCACTTGTTCAGTTCCAGCTCGAGGTCGGTACGTTCTTTCCACGAACCGAGTTGCTCGCGCTGCAGCACTTTCAGGTAGTGAGCCAGGCGGTTGACGATCATCATGTACGGCAGTTGGGTGCCGAGCTTGTAGTTCAGCTCTGCAGCCTTGCCTTCTGCGCTGATGCCGAAGAACTTCGGCTTCTGCACCGAGCTTGCGGAGAAGAACGCCGCGTTGTCGGAGCCTTTGCGCATGGTCAGGGAGATGAAGCCTTCCTCGGCCAGTTCGTATTCACGACGGTCGGAAACCAGAACCTCGGTAGGAATCTTGGTTTCGATTTCGCCCATGCTTTCGAAGTGGTGCAGAGGCAGGTCTTCAACCGCGCCGCCGCTCTGTGGGCCGATGATGTTCGGGCACCAGCGGAATTTGGCGAAGCTGTCGGTCAGCTTGGTGCCGAACGCGTAAGCGGTGTTGCCCCACAGGTAGTGCTCGTGGCTGTTGGCAACGTTTTCCTTGTACACGAACGATTTGACCGGGTTCTCTTCCGGGTCGTACGGGTTACGCAGCAGGAAACGCGGCACGGTCAGGCCAACGTAGCGAGAGTCTTCCGAAGTACGGAAGCTCTGCCATTTGGCGAATTGCGGGCCTTCGAAGTGATCTTTCAGATCCTTCAGGTCCGGCAGACCGGTGAAGCTTTCCAGGCCGAAGAATTTCGGACCGGCGGCGGCGATGAACGGCGCGTGGGACATGCAGGCTACGCTGGACACGTACTGCATCAGCTTCACGTCCGGCGAGCTTGGGGACATGTAGTAGTTGGCAATGATCGCGCCAACCGGCTGACCACCGAACTGGCCGTATTCAGCGGTGTAGATGTGCTTGTACAGGCCCGACTGCATGACTTCCGGCGAGTCTTCGAAATCGTCCAGCAGGTCTTCTTTGGAGACGTTGAGGATTTCGATCTTGATGTTTTCGCGGAAGTTGGTGCGGTCGACCAGCAGTTGCAGGCCACGCCACGACGATTCCAGGGCCTGGAAGTCCGGGTGGTGCAGGATTTCGTCCATCTGACGGCTGAGCTTGGCATCGATCTCGGCGATCATGCGGTCAACCATGGCTTTCTTGACCGGCTCACCGTTGTTCTGCGGCTTGAGCAGCTCTTCGATGAACGCCGACACACCGCGCTTGGCGATGTCGTAGGCTTCGTCGTCCGGCGTCAGGCGGGTTTCGGCGATGATGCTGTCGAGAATGCTGTACTCGCCGTTTTCTGCGGCGTTCTGTTGTGCTGCGCTAGTGCTCATTGTGTTGGCTTCCTTGGCTGCTGGAGTCTCAAGCGTCCGGGGCTGCGGCGTTCAGGCCCAGCTCACCGAGTACGCGACCGCGGGATTCATCGTCGGCGAGCACGCCTTCGATGGCTTTACGGAACGCAGGTGCGTTACCCAGCGGGCCTTTGAGGGCCACCAGCGCGTCGCGCAGTTCCATCAGTTTTTTCAGCTCAGGCACTTGCTCGACCAGGCTGGCCGGGTTGAAGTCCTTCATGGAGTTGACGCGCAGTTGCACAGCCAGCTCGTCGGCCTCGCCATCTTCCTGCAGACGGTTCGGCACGCTCAGCGTCAGACCCAGCTCTTGCTTGGCCAGCACTTCGTCGAAGGTCATCTTGTCGATGCTGATCGGCTTGCGATCCTCGATCTTGCGATCGTCCTTGCGGTGGGTGTAGTCACCGATTGCCAGCAGCTTCAGCGGCAGTTCAATCTCTTCCTGAGCACCGCCGGTGGCGGGTTTGAAGGTGACGTTGATGCGTTCCTTGGGGGCTACCGAGCCTTCTTTGGCCATGGCTTTTCTCCTTGCGGTTGTGGCCCTGGGGCCTATTCGAGTACCACTTCGAGGTCGAGGTGGCACAGCCTGCGATAAATCTCTTCCTTGCGTTCACGTACGGCATGGTTCTGCGGTAACAACTCGCAGCAACTGTGCAGCAGGTGCAGCACTTCCAATGCAAGATCGGGCTCCCAGGCGTGCAGGCCTGAGTCCTGTAATGTCTGATCGAGGGTTTCGAGCTGGTTCTTGGCCAGTTCGTATTTCTTGGCCAGGAAACACAGCCGCGCGAGGGCGAACTGCCAGAAGAAGCGTTCGCGCCCGCCGTGCGCCGATTGCAGCCCCTGCTTGAGGATCTGCACTGCGGGTTTGAGGCCTTCCTTGCGCAGGATCGGCTGGACTTCTTCGAGGGCCTTTTCCCAGGCCGGCTGGGTTTCGGCGTTTTCGGTTTCGACCTTGCGCGGCGCGCTGGCGCTTTGCAGGTGCGGCATGACGTTGGCGGCGATCCACGCCCGGGTGGACGGATCGGCGAACGGCGCGCCGTCATGGAAACGCAGCTCGATGATGCCGGGCAGGCGTTGAATCAAAAGCGCGAAGTGGATTTCCACTTCGCGCATGGCCAGCTCGGCGTTGAGGTTCTGGAGACATTCCCAGACCATCCTCTGGCCATCGAACCAGAACGGTGCCTTCGCCAGGCTCGCCTCCAGTTCCACCAGCAGGTCGGCGTATTTGCCCTGATCGAAGCGGTCCTGATACTGCTTGAGCTTGTCGACCGGCAACCCGCGCAGCACGGTGATCTGCTCGGCGTTGCGCTCGGGCACCGCGTCGATCGTCATCCACAGCAAGGTGCGGTTGAGGCGCAGCGCGCGCAGGTCGGTGGCTTTCTGCTTGAGCCACCAGGCGCACAACGGGCGGGCGCTTTCCTGCTGGGCGCGCAGGGCCTTGTGGGCTTCTTTTTCGTTGTCGATCGGCGCACCGGGTGCCAGCAACTGAGTCGCCGCCTGCTTGACCTGGGCCACCGCCGCGCCCACCACGCCGGGCGCCGGCTGGTTGTCGGCGGCGCGCTGGATCATGGTTTTCAGACGACGGGAGAGCGGCAGCAGCAGCGGCGCATCATCGCCCAGATGCTCGGTGCACACCGCGTCGAGACCGGACAGATGCTCGGACAACTGCCGGAACATCGGCAGCTGTTCCTTGATCGCGATGTTCTCGGTGATCACCTGCTCAAGACGCGGCACCAGCCAGCCGATGGCGGCGGCCCGGGTGCGGGGTTTGAGCGGGTGAATCTCGGCCCAGTTGTTTTCCGACAAATGGTGCAGAAAACCGAGGCCGGCCAGCAGGCCGGGGAAGGATTCACGCTGGTAAAGCGACCAGGTCAGCCAGGCGCCGACACGCAAGTCCTTGGATTGGGTACGCAGGAGGTTTTCGCTGTTTTCGCGAATTTTCAGCCAGTCGATCTGCCCGCTTTCGTGCATCGACGAGGCTTTGGCCAACTCGCTTTCCAGGGCCTCGAATTCGCTCGAGAAGCGAACGTCTTCGCCCGCAAAATTCTCTTTGGAAACAGAGACTTTAGCGAGTTCGAGGTAATGGGCGGAAAGTTTGCTTGAGTAGGACATCCATGGCCTTTATAAGGATTACGGTCGTGCGCCTATTGGAGTTGCAGCGGCGCGGGACAGTATCGAAGAGCAGTCGGAAGACTCATCCAATTGAGTGTTTGCTCTTTCAAGTGCGCGCATCGTAATCACAATGATGGCCACTAGCAAGCATCTGATTAAACAACAAGACGAACTGTTCATTGGGCTCTGTAGGAGATCGCCCTATATGTGACAGGGGATTCCCTGATGTCCCTTTATATTTCACTTTTAAGCCTATCCCTTCCGAAAGCATTGGGCCAGAGCGGCCGGCGCGCGGCGTCGAGAGCATCTGCACGCTCGTTCCACAAGTAAGCGGAGAAAGCATGACAAACCCCGAAAAAATTTGAAGTAGGACGCTTCCGAAAATACACCACCATTTATTAACAAATGACTGGCGACAACAGACAACATTAAAAGTGCCATCAATTTGATGGCATTTATATGTTTAATAGTCCTGGATCCTTGCCTGCATAAGACTATTACGCAGGATTCCAATCACCCGCCGTCACTTTCCCGCAGCCGTTTCCCACAATTTCCACGTTGTTTTACAACCCGGAAAGCTCCGACTTAAACAAGCGATCCTTCTTACATAAATCTGTTTAACGCCTTGTTAGCGTGCCGGCCAATGTTCGCGTGCGCTGACCAGGGAGGGTTTCGACATCACGCCGTCTTCCCCTCTCTGCTTAAGGACAAGCGTATGTCTGGAGCTGTCAGTTCTGCGCGCTTTACGCTGCAGATTCCCGCTGTTCGCAACGACTTCAAGGTGCTGGCCTTCGAAGGCACCGAGACCATCAGCACCCTTTACGCCATCCACGTCGAACTGGTCAGTGAAGAACCCGACTTCGATATGGAAGGCCTGCTCAGTCAGCCTGCCTTCCTGCAGTTCGGCCTGAACGGTGAAGGCATTCACGGGCGCATCGACGATGTGTTGGCGGGTGAATCCGACAAACGCCTGACCCGTTATCGTCTGACTCTGGTGCCGAGCCTGCACTATTTGCAGTTCAGTCACGATCAACGGATTTACCAGGAGCAGACTGTCCCGCAGATCATCACGCAAACGCTCAAGCGACACGGCATCCTCGCCGATGCGTTCACCTTCCATGTCCAGCCCCTAGTGGCACGGGATTACTGCACCCAATACGGCGAAAGCGATTTCGAGTTCATTCAGCGCCTGTGTGCCGAGGACGGAATCGCCTGGCATCACCAGCACTCCGCGCGAGGCCATTTGCTGGTGTTCACCGATGACGCGGTGTTCCTCCCGACATTGCGCGCCACACCCTATCGCCGGGATAGCGGGATGGTCCCGGAATATCCAGTAGTCAGCAGGTTTTCCTTGCGCGCCGCCACCCGGACAAGCCGGGTCACGCGACGCGACTATGACCTGAGGCGACCGACGCTTTTAATCGAAAGCCGCTTCAGCGCCGAATTCACCCCGACGCTTGAGGACTACCAATACCCGTTGCCGCTGGACAACGAAAAGCGTGGCAAGCAACTGGCCCGTCAGGCCCTGGAGCGCCATCGCGCAGACTATGAAATGGCAGAGGGTCAAAGCAACCAACCTACCTTGCGCTGCGGCCATCTGCTTGAACTGACCGAACACCCTCGCCAGAAATACAACGGTCTGTGGCTGCTGCTCGGGATCACCCACACCGGGCGGCAGCCGCAAGTGCTCGAAGAGTCGGTTAGCAGCGAAACTCAATCGGCGGACGGTTTTACCCAAGGCTATCGCAACACCTTCCACGCCATTCCGGCCGAGGTAGTTTTCCGTCCGCTGCTTCACGCACGCAGGCCACCGCTGGTCAGCCAGACCGCCCGAGTGACCGGCCCCAAAGGCGAAGAGATCTACTGCGATGAGTTCGGTCGCGTAAAAGTCGAATTCCACTGGGACCGGGCCGAATTAAACAGTGAGCGCAGCAGTTGCTGGGTGCGGGTCTCGTCGAGCTGGGCCGGGAACGGTTTCGGTGTCGTCACCCTCCCCCGCATCGGGACGGAAGTGGTGGTGACCTTCGTGGAAGGTGATCCCGACAAGCCGCTGATTACCGGCTGCGTGATCAACAAGGTCACGCCCGCGCCTTACAAACTGCCCGAGCATAAGACCCGAACCGTGCTGCGCAGTCGCAGCTCGCCTGACACCGGCGGCTACAGCGAATTGACGATTGAAGACCGCGCCGGACTGGAACTGGTCTACCTGCGTGCCCAGCGCGACATGGAGCGGCAGGTTCTCCATGACAGCCGGCTGGCGGTCGGGCGTGATCGTTGGGAAAGCATCCAGGGCAGCAGCCAGACGACGGCCGGAAAAATCATCACCGTCGAGGCGGGCCAGCAGGTGCAGATCAAGGCCGGCGCCAGCGTGGTGCTGGATGCCGGCGCCAGCATCACGCTGAAGGCGGGCGGTCACCATATCGTGATCGACAGGGGCGGGATCTTCAGCAGTACCGAGATCGTGGCGGGAGGAAAGACGTCCGCCAGCGGATCCGCTGATCATCCAGAAGCCGCAATGGCGGGAGCCTTGGCGGCCGGACTGACGGCCTCATCCACTCAAGACCCGGAAGACGCCGAACTCGAAGAAGAGGAGGAAGAGGTCGAACTGGAAGACGAGTTACCTGCTGGCATCGCCTTGCGGATCGGCGTGTTTTTCGATGGGACGGGGAACAACAAGGCCAACAGCGAAACGGTCGCGGCTTGCTATGCGCCAGATGCCAATCTGGCGGAGGCAGCCGAAGAGATTCAGAAGCACTGCGCCGCTTATGGCTATGACGGAAATGGCAACTCGCCGGATAACAGCTACGGCAATGATGTAAGCAATATCGTGCGGTTGCATGAGCTGTATACAGACCATGCCTTTGACGTATTACCAGAGAACACGAAACAGGCTTCTTTGCGCGTATACATCGAAGGCATCGGTACAACCGCTGACGGAGACGACTCACTTTACGCACAGGCAACCGGCCGAGGCGAAACGGGTGTTCTGGCTCGTGTGGAGCAGAGCCCTGAAAAAATCATGGAGCAAATTCGGTCACTGATTGATAGCAACCCCAACACGCTAATAGAAAGAATCGAATTCGATATTTTCGGTTTCAGTCGAGGCGCCGCCGCTGCACGGCACTTCGCAAACGAGGTGCTAAAAGGCAAGCGCAGCATTCTCGCAAAGGCGTTGCCAGCAGGCTCTCCGTTCTTGGTCAGTAGCTTTGACTGGGTTTCACAATCCAATATCAGCATCAATTTCATTGGTCTGTTTGATACCGTCGCGGCAATCGCCAATCCATGGTTGCTCGACTTCACTGGCGCCAACAGCAGAAATCCGGGACTGAACTTGAAGCTGCCGGAGGGTTGCGCCATCAAAGTGGTGCACCTGGTGGCGCGTGATGAACATCGCGAGAACTTTGCCCTTAACAGCCTGGGTGAGATTGATCTGGTATTACCCGGCGCCCACTCGGATCTGGGAGGTGGCTATCTGCCCAGAGCCAGGGAGAAACTTCTGTTGAGCAGTCCGATCACCAGCACCATCAGCCAAAGCAAGGAGGCGACCCGTAGCGCAGCCTATGTCTCTGCCGAAAAGGAGGCGTTTGCCTGGTATACGAAAGGCGTCATCGAAGATGACGCTCCAGGCAATCAACTGCGGGTTGCACTCTGGGAAGCCCCTGTCATTCAACGATTGGAAAGGGGCAGATCCACACCGGAGCCCCAGAAGCGGGTTTATGCTGCGGCCATGATTGAACGCCCGGTACACGGTGAGTTGTCGCTGGTGTATTTACGCATCATGCGTGAGCTGGCGGTAAGAGCCGGGGTGCCGCTCAAGCTGATTCCCGACAGGTCAGCGCTAAATTTGCCCGCAGAGTTAGTACCCATTCACAAAAAACTTCAGGCTTACGCCTTGGGTGAGTCATCTGTTGAAGGGCTGACTATCAAAGAACGGGCTTTGTTACGCAGTCGCTATATCCACCTATCTGCGCACTGGAACGCAGCCAAAGATTTCAACAACAGCGACTGGAGCGTTGTTTTTATCAACCGCCCAACAAAGAACAAACAACGAGTGGTGCACCCCCATGAATAAATTCACTCGGCCCGTCAAAAAACACACGGGGTTCGTCTTCGGATTGCTGTTGGTGCTTTGCACTCAAAGTCATGCACAACCGATCACCAAACGGCCTTGGTATCTCGGCTTCGGAGCACCCGCCTACATGGAGGTCTGGATTGAAACGGCCGACGTGGTGGATATCCGTGAACGTGTGTTCAAACGCGCCGGAGCCGGGATTGCCTCGGTGAACACACCCGCCGACAACAAGGGCAAGCCCGCAGGCTGGCCTGACAGCCCCGGTAGTGGCGGCGGACGTGACGTCACTGGTGCCGATCTTCCCCGCTTGATCTATGTGCGATGGCAATCACTGGCTGAGCCTCAAACCTATGAGGCCTACATTGTGATTCCCGAATCTGCGCGGGAAATCATGCACAAACCGGAAAAGGCCTACTGCAGACTGGATGGCAAATGGATCACGGATTACCGCGATCGCGTAACTATTGGATTGGCGCCCGGCGGCATTGCCAAGGTTTGGCAGCGTGGGCCTTGTCTCAAGCCTGTCGAGATTGCTCGGGTTGAAGGGAGCATCGTCAAGCAGGGGCCGTATCAAGGGAAAAATGGAGGACGCTACGCGCTACCTCTTTCACCGGAGTCCAAAACCTACATCGAAAAATACGGCATCCCCTTCGGGAGCTGGTAAGGCATCACAAACACCCTCCAGTCACTTGTCATGTGCAATCGCTGTACAAAGGATTCCGTAATCAATATAGGGAGCGTTAAAAGCATCATGAGCGGTAGACACAATAAACAATCAATATCGGGATTTGGATGCGCTCTGGTTGTCATGCTGACGCTCACAACCAGCACCTCTGTTCGAGCGGAAGGCTGCGTCGGTATTGGATGCCTGGTGAACGGTGGTCCCCTGGAGTTCTCAATGCTGACGGGTATCGGCTTGCTTTTCACAGTGGCGGGATCGTTCATTTCAACTTCGGAAGCCAGTGCAAACAAATCCTCGAAACATTACACCCAAGCCCTGATAGATGATGCAGCTACACATCTGGCGACGGAGGGCGAATACGAAAGTCCCATACTCGAGTCCGAGTGGCGTAAATACCTGAAATCTTATGGACACCAGCCAAGCAAGAACGAGTTCGCCAGAATGGTGCTGGCCACCTACGGGTAACCGGCTAGACGAATCCCATAACGATCCACCAAGACCAGCTCGGCTCGCCATCAGCCACAAAAAATGGGCATCCGACCGCAATCGGTATGCCCATTTTTCATGCAGCGCGCCCGGCTGACCGGGCATTCGCCGCGATTACGGATTGACGCTGTCTTTCAACGATTTGCCTGGCTTGAACGCAACGGTGTTGCTGGCCTTGATCTTCACCGGTTCACCGGTTTGCGGGTTTTTGCCGGTGCGGGCACCGCGGTGGCGTTGCAGGAAGGTGCCGAAGCCCACCAGCGTGACGCTGTC
The DNA here is from genome assembly GCF_052045815.1 of Pseudomonas sp. 22085. Lineage (NCBI taxonomy): Bacteria > Pseudomonadati > Pseudomonadota > Gammaproteobacteria > Pseudomonadales > Pseudomonadaceae > Pseudomonas > Pseudomonas sp. 22085. The sequence goes on along the minus strand of NZ_JBQEQA010000025.1, from coordinate 30,840 downwards.
CTTGCGGTGCAGGGCGCCGGTGATTTCTTCGAGAACGGCGTTGAGAACGCGGTTGGCCTGCTCTTTGGTCAGATCCGCTTTTTCAGCGATTGCAGCGGCGAGTTCTGGTTTACGCATTAGTGAAGCCCCTTTGACGGTTTTTTGTTGTTATGTCCGTGCTGTTCTCGTTGGAACAGCGCCCAAGGCGCCGCAGGCTCTACTCTGCGGCAGACGGAAGTGAGGATGGCACGCGGTTAAGGGCGGCGCCAGTCTCCCCGCGACGTTTGTGGGGGCAAAAGCGGGGTGATTCCGACAGAACGACCGGTATTTACGCCAGTAAGGCCGGAAGCTGTTTGTTCAGTGCGAGTTTTTCCATCACCGCCGCGCCGGTCAGGGCGTAACCGAGCAATTGCCCTTCTGCGTCGTGGCACAGCACCTTGACGTCGGCGCCCTGCCCTTCGACCGTCCAGACGCCCTCGCGGCCCCGTGGCGGCGGGGAAACCACCAGTGGGCAGACCGGGGTTTTCACGGTGATCGGCATCGGTCCGTAGTTCACCACGGTCGGGTTGCCGGCCAGGGTTTGTGCCAGCGCTCGCGCACAACTCATGAGGGGCATGACGTACAGGAGATTCAGCCCGTCGACCTCGGCGCAGTCGCCCAGGGCGTAAATGTTGGCGTGAGAGGTTTGCAGGTGACGGTCGACCACCACGCCGCGATTGGTCTGGATGCCGGCTGCCGCTGCCAGATCGATCCGCGGGCGCAGGCCGATGGCCGAGACCACCACATCGCACGGGACAACCTGGCCATCGGACAGGTGCGCTTCCAGCCCATCCGCGACTTTTTGCAGGCGGGTCAGCACCGGGCCGAGATGAAAACGTGCGCCGAGGCTTTCCAGCCCGGCCTGCACCGCAGCCGCCGCCGCGGGATGCAGCAGGGTCGGCATCACCTGTTCGCACGGTGCAACCAGTTGCACCTCGTAGCCGCCCAGAATCAGGTCATTGGCGAACTCGCAGCCGATCAGACCGGCACCGAGCAGCAACACCCGACGCTTGCCGGCCGCTGCGGCGCGAAAGCGCGCGTAGTCTTCGAGATCGTTGATCGGGAACACCAGGTCCGCGCCATCGCCTTCGATCGGCACGCGCACGGTTTCGGCGCCCCAGGCCAGGATCAGGTCGCGATAGCTCACTGCTTCCTCGCCGATCCACAAACGCTTGTGGCCGGGATCGATGCCGCTGATGCGGGTATGGGTGCGGATCTCGGCCTTCAACTGCTCGGCCATCGCGCCCGGCTCGGCCATGCTCAGGCCGTCGGCGTCCTTGTTCTTGCCGAAGCCGGTGGACAGCATCGGCTTGGAGTAGGAGCGACCGTCATCGGCGGTAATCAGCAGCAGCGGAGTTTCGCCATCGAGTTTGCGAAACTCGCGGGCCAGGTTGTAACCCGCAAGCCCGGTGCCAACGATTACGACAGGTGCGCTCATGCCCTACTCCTCAGTGTTTTCTCAGTTGATTTCGATCATTTCGAAGTCCATCTTGCCGACGCCGCAGTCCGGGCACAGCCAGTCTTCCGGCACGTCCTGCCACAGGGTGCCCGGCGCAATGCCGTCATCCGGCCAGCCGTCGGCTTCGTTGTAGATCAGGCCGCAGACCACACATTGCCACTTTTTCATTCAGGTACTTCCTCAGGGTTCAGGCTTTAGCCGGCGCGGACGGTCGATGGTGCAGCGCTGCCGTCCGGCTCAGGGCGTTTTGTACTGATCGTACCGGGCAGATGCAAGCCTGTTCGGCGCAGCGGCGACCCGGATCAATCAAACTCGCGGCTCACCATGGTAAGCTCGCCGCCTCATTTGCTGCCAATACTGACTCATTGTGCAACTCAAAAATGCCCCGCTGTGGTGCCCGCAAAGCCACCTGACACCCCTCCCCGACACATCCACGCTCGACTGGCTGTTCGACGAAGGCTCCCTGACCCGCCGCCTGACCCGTCTGTCCGATGACGGCTTCAGCATCACACCGCTGTTCGAAGGCTGGCAGACCCTGCGCGACGACGAATGCGCCGCGCTGGACCTGGCCGAAGGCAGCGAGGGCTGGGTGCGCGAGGTGTATCTGCGCGGCCATGGCCAGGCGTGGGTGTTCGCCCGCAGCGTGGCGTCGCGCAGTGCCTTGCAGGGCGACGGATTGCACATGGATGAACTGGGCAGCCGCTCGCTGGGCGAACTGCTGTTCTGCGATCACGCCTTCCAGCGTCGCGCCATCGAGGTCTGTCATTACCCGGAACACTGGCTGCCCGAGGGTTCCCGGGCCACCGGTCTGTGGGGCCGTCGTTCGCGTTTCGACCGTGGTGCCTTGAGCGTACTGGTGGCGGAGATTTTCCTGCCTGCGCTGTGGGAAGCCGTCCGCGCCCGTCCGGAGAACTGCTGATGTATCAAAGCCTGCTCAAATCCCTGAATCGCTTGAACCCGCGCGCCTGGGACTTCATCCAGCTGACCCGGATGGACAAGCCGATCGGCATTTACCTGCTGCTGTGGCCAACGCTCTGGGCCCTGTGGATTGCCGGCAAAGGCTCGCCATCGCTGGCCAACATCGTGATTTTCGTCCTCGGCGTGGTACTGACCCGTGCCGGCGGCTGCGTGATCAACGACTGGGCCGACCGCAAGGTCGACGGCCACGTCAAACGCACTGCGCAGCGACCTATTGCTGCCGGCAAGATCAGTTCGAAAGAGGCGCTGGTGTTCTTCGCCCTGCTGATGGGCGTGAGTTTCCTGCTGGTGCTGTGCACCAACGCCGCCACCATCTGGCTGTCGCTGGGTGGTCTGGCGCTGGCGTTCACCTATCCGTTCATGAAGCGCTACACCTATTACCCGCAGGTGGTGCTGGGGGCGGCGTTTTCCTGGGGGATGCCGATGGCGTTCACCGCCGAAACCGGTGAGTTGCCGGCGACCGCCTGGTTGCTGTGGATCGCCAATTTGCTGTGGACGGTGGGCTACGACACTTATTACGCGATGACCGACCGCGACGATGACCTGAAGATCGGCGTGAAGTCCACGGCGATCCTGTTCGGCGACGCGGACCGGGTGATCATCCTGACCTTGCAGGCTCTGTCACTGGGCTGCCTGGTGCTGGCGGGGTCGAAATTCGAGCTGGGGATATGGTTCCACCTCGGCCTGCTGGTGGCGGCCGGGTGCTACGTCTGGGAGTTCTGGTACACCCGCGACCGGGACCGGATGCGTTGCTTCAAGGCGTTCCTGCACAACCACTGGGCCGGGCTGGCGATTTTCGTCGGGATCGTGCTGGATTATGCGTTGCGTTGATCCACAGAACCTGTGGGAGCGAGTTTGCTCGCTCCCACAGGGCATTTGCGTTTATTTGTGCTCGCGCATCACGTGCCACACGTCCTTCATCTTGTCGCCGGTCATATCGCCCGGCTTGGCATCTTTCACAAAGGTATACAGCGGTTTGCCGTCGTAGGCGTACTGCATCATGCCGTCATCGCGCTTGATCACCGTCCATTTGCCTTCGACCTTGGCGCCTGCGGGAGCCATCAGCGGCGGCCAGTTCTTGGCGCAGTCGCCGTTGCACATCGACTTGCCGCCACTGTCCTTGTCGAACGTGTAAAGCGTCATGCCGTTGTGGTCGACCATCATGCCGTCTTTCATCATGGCCGGCTCGGCCGCCATCGCCAGTCCAGGCAGAGTCAGGGCGGCAGCCATCAGCAAAGCCTTAAAGGAAGCAGTCATTTGAGTCATGGAAACCTTCTCTTGTGGTTGTCAGGATTCGGACTTAGAGCTTAGTTCAGGATTCGCACAATCGCCGCCGGACTAAAATACTGTCACACGACTGCAATAATTCCGTTATCTAATGCGGCGCAAGACAGTTAAATGACAAGAGGATTAAGGCATGGTTGGCAGGAGCATTCTGATCGTCGACGACGAAGCGCCCATTCGCGAAATGATCGCCGTTGCGTTGGAAATGGCCGGCTATGACTGCCTCGAGGCAGAGAATTCGCAGCAGGCCCACGCCATCATCGTCGACCGCAAGCCGGACCTGATCCTGCTCGACTGGATGCTGCCCGGCACCTCCGGCATCGAGCTGGCCCGCCGTCTCAAGCGTGACGAACTGACCGGGGACATCCCGATCATCATGCTCACCGCCAAGGGCGAAGAGGACAACAAGATCCAGGGTCTGGAAGTCGGCGCCGACGACTACATCACCAAACCGTTTTCCCCCCGCGAACTGGTGGCACGCCTCAAGGCCGTGCTGCGTCGCGCCGGCCCGACCGATGGCGAAGCACCGATCGAAGTCGGCGGCCTGCTGCTCGACCCCATCAGCCACCGCGTGACCATCGACGGCCGCCCGGCCGAGATGGGCCCGACCGAATACCGTCTGCTGCAATTCTTCATGACCCACCAGGAGCGCGCCTACACCCGTGGCCAGTTGCTGGACCAGGTCTGGGGCGGCAACGTCTATGTTGAAGAGCGCACCGTCGACGTGCACATCCGGCGCCTGCGCAAGGCCCTCGGCGACGCCTACGAAAATCTGGTACAAACCGTGCGCGGCACCGGCTACCGGTTCTCCACCAAAGCCTGAGCCGAGCGCCAGCCCCCGTAGACAAGGACCGCATTTTCCGTGAACCAAAACTGGCATGGCACCCTGATTCGCCACATGCTGTTGCTGGTCACCGGCTGCCTGGTGATCGGTTTGATCACCGGTTATTACGGCTGGAGTCTGGCGGCAGGCCTGGGCCTGTACCTGGCCTGGACGCTCAAGCAACTGCTGCGCCTGCACGAATGGCTGCGCCTGCACCAACCCGATGAAGCACCGCCCGACGGTTACGGCCTGTGGGGCGAGGTGTTCGACAGCATCTACCACCTGCAACGCCGCGACCAACGCGTACGCGGGCGCCTGCAAGCGGTGATCGACCGCGTTCAGGAGTCCACCGCCGCGCTGAAAGACGCGGTGATCATGCTCGACAGCGACGGCAACCTGGAATGGTGGAACCGCGCCGCCGAAACCCTGCTCGGCCTCAAGACCCCGCAGGACAGCGGTCAACCGGTGACCAACCTGGTCCGCCATCCGCGTTTCAAGGAATACTTCGAGCAGGAAAGCTACGCCGAACCGCTGGAAATCCCCTCGCCGACCAACGATCGCGTACGCATTCAGCTGTACCTCACGCGCTACGGCAACAACGAACACCTGATGCTGGTGCGCGACGTCACCCGCATCCATCAGCTTGAACAGATGCGCAAAGACTTCATCGCCAACGTCTCCCATGAGCTGCGCACCCCGCTGACGGTGATCTGCGGCTACCTGGAAACCCTGCTCGACAACGTCGAGGAAGTGAACCCGCGCTGGAGCCGCGCCCTGCAGCAGATGCAGCAACAGGGTGGGCGCATGCAGACCCTGCTCAACGACTTGCTGTTGCTGGCCAAGCTGGAAGCCACCGATTACCCGTCGGACAATCAGCCGGTGCACATCGACACCCTGCTGCAGTCGATCAAGAGCGACGCCCAGCAGCTGTCAGGTTCGAAGAATCAGAAAATCACCCTGGAAGCCGACACCAGCATTCTGCTCAAGGGCAGCGAGGCAGAACTGCGCAGTGCGTTTTCCAACCTGGTGTTCAACGCCGTCAAATACACCCCGGCCGAAGGCAATATCCGCATCCGCTGGTGGGGCGACGATCAGGGCGCGCACCTGAGCGTGCAGGATTCCGGAATCGGCATCGACAGCAAACACCTGCCGCGCCTGACCGAACGCTTCTACCGCGTCGACTCCAGCCGCAACTCCAACACCGGCGGCACGGGTCTGGGCCTGGCCATCGTCAAACACGTGTTGTTGCGCCATCGCGCGCGGATGGAGATCAGCAGCGTGCCCGGTCATGGCAGCACGTTCACCTGCCATTTCGCCCCGGCGCAGGTCGCTCAGGCACGGGTCATCAGCGCCGCTGAGTAATGCCGGACTAGGCAATCGCCAGGTCAGCCGCTACATTGGCTGACTTGCGCCTGCCTTTCAGGTGCGGATTTTTCTTTCTTTCGAATCACACGGAACCCGCAAAACTCCATCATGGACCCTTCCCCTGGCTTGTCCCTCGCAACAATATTCGCCGATTTCGGCATGATTCTTTTCGCTCTGATCCTGGTTCTGCTCAACGGCTTCTTCGTTGCGGCGGAGTTCGCCATGGTCAAACTGCGCTCGACCCGGGTCGAAGCCATCGCTGAGCAGCACGGCTGGCGCGGGCACATCCTGCGCACGGTGCACAGCCAGCTCGATGCTTACCTCTCGGCGTGCCAGCTCGGTATCACTCTCGCCTCCCTCGGCCTGGGCTGGGTCGGCGAGCCGGCGTTCGCGCACATTCTCGAGCCGCTGCTGAGCGCGGTCGGCGTGCAGTCGGCCGAAGTCGTCAAAGGCATCTCGTTCTTCACCGCGTTCTTCATCATTTCGTACCTGCACATCGTGGTCGGCGAACTCGCACCCAAATCCTGGGCGATCCGCAAACCCGAGCTGCTGTCGCTGTGGACGGCGGTGCCGCTGTACCTGTTCTACTGGGCCATGTACCCGGCGATCTACCTGCTCAATGCCAGTGCCAACACCATCCTGCGCATCGCGGGGCAAGGTGAACCCGGCCCGCATCACGAGCACCATTACAGCCGCGAAGAACTGAAACTGATCCTGCACTCCAGCCGTGGCCAGGACCCGAGCGACCAGGGCATGCGCGTACTGGCCTCGGCGGTGGAAATGGGCGAACTGGAAGTGGTCGACTGGGCCAACTCCCGGGAAGACCTGATCACCCTCGAGTTCAACGCCCCGCTGAAAGAAATCCTGGCGATGTTCCGCCGCCACAAGTTCAGCCGTTATCCGGTGTACGACAGCGAGCGCAAGGAGTTCGTCGGCCTGCTGCACATCAAGGACCTGCTGCTGGAACTGGCAGCGCTGGATCACATTCCCGAGTCGTTCAACCTCGCCGAACTGACCCGCCCGCTGGAGCGCGTCTCCCGGCACATGCCGTTGTCGCAGCTGCTGGAACAGTTCCGCAAGGGCGGCTCGCACTTCGCGGTGGTCGAAGAGGCCGACGGCAACATCATCGGCTACCTGACCATGGAAGACGTGCTGGAAGTGCTGGTCGGCGATATCCAGGACGAACACCGCAAGGCCGAACGCGGGATCCTCGCCTACCAGCCGGGCAAGTTGCTGGTGCGGGGCGATACACCGCTGTTCAAGGTCGAGCGCCTGCTGGGGATCGACCTGGATCACATCGAAGCCGAAACCCTCGCCGGGCTGATCTACGAAACCCTGAAACGGGTGCCGGAAGAGGAAGAAGTGCTGGAAGTCGAAGGTCTGCGGATCATCATCAAGAAGATGAAAGGTCCGAAGATCATTCTGGCCAAGGTGCTGATGCTCGACTGACGGGTTTACTGCTTGCCCAACGCAAAGTTGGGCAACGCCCCCAGCGGCCGGTTGAATTGATACGGAATCGACACCAGCCCCATCCCGGTATTGCGCTGCACCACGAAGTGCAGGTGCGGGCCGCTGCTGTTGCCGGTATTGCCTGACAGCGCCAGCGGGCTGCCCACCGTAACCCGTTGCCCCTCCCGGACACTCACCGATCCTTGCTTGAGATGCAGGTACACACCCATCGTGCCGTCGTCGTGCAGTATCCGCACGAAGTTGCCGGACGGATCAGTGCCGCGCCCGTTCTGGGAATTCTCGGTCTTCACCACCACCCCGGCCCGCGCCGCAATGATCGGCGTGCCGACCGGCATGGCGATGTCCATCGCGTACTTGTTCTTCGGCCCGAAGTGGCTGTAGTCGCCGTTGGCGCCCTGGCTGAGGCGAAACGGCCCGCCACGCCACGGAAACGGATAGCGATAGCCCTGAGCCGCGCCAGCCGGGTCACCGAGGGAATAATGGAACTGCGGCGTGTACACCAGCGGCTTGCCACCGGACACCGCCGTCAGCAGCGCCAGCCGCGTATTGCTGCGCGCCGGCAACACCCGGCGGATCGTTTGCGTCGGTGCGCCGCGTACATTGCTCATTCCGGTAAACGCCAGGGCAATCTCGACCGGCGCATACAGATCGTTGCGCACGAATACCACGTCCGCGCCCTTCTGCTTCTTGATGTCGAGATAGACCTGGCGCTCGAGGCGCTCGACCATCCGGTCCTGAAACACGAACACCTGGGAGCCTTTGCTCGGACGGTCGCTGTACGAAACCACTCCGTTGGCATCGGTGGATTTGTAGATCGTCATGGCCACAGTCGAGGTGGAGGCCATGAACAGACCACAGAAAAACAGCAGGCGCAGGGGCATGGGCAAAAATTCTGTCGAGTAAGGCCTGGGAATCAGCCTAGCAGCTGAAGCAGACCAGGCTAGTCGACAGATGTTTCAAAAATGCGCGAATGATCGTCCCCACGCTCTGCGTGGAGATGCAGCCCGGGACGCTCTGCGTCCCATGCGTGAGGACGCAGAGCGTCCCTTGAGGCACTCCCACGCGGAGCGTGGGAACGATCAGCGTAAAACTGCGCTTACGCGCCCGGAACGAAGTGCTTCTGCGCCGTGCCGCGGGCGATCAGGCGGGAGATGTAGTCGAGCTTCTGCGCGTCCTGGTCGACGAAGCGGAAGGTCAGTTGCAGCCAGTCGCTGTCGGGTTTCGGCTCGTGGGCGACGACGGCGTGCAGGTAGCCGTTGAGGCGGGCGATTTCGGCGTTGTCGCCCTGCTCCAGATCGAGCACGGCGCTGTCGAGGATCTGCGGCAGGGTGTCGGTGCGTTTCACCACCAGCAGCGCTTCCTTGATGCTCAGGGCCTTGATCACGCATTGCTGGGTGCCGCTCGGCAAGCGCAGTTGGCCCTGACCGCGACCACCGGCCGGAGCGCTGGAGGCTGCCGGGGCTTTCACCGGCGGGCTGTTGAGCAGGCCACGCTGTGGCGCGGCGGCAGGTGCCGGGGCCGCAGCGGCAGGCTTGGCAAACGGGTTGGCCGCAGCAGCAGCGGGTGCGGAACCGACCACGGCAGCCTTGCCACCGGTCAACGCGCTCAAGGAGTCGTTGCCGAACGCCGAGTTCATCTTGGTCGGGGCGCTGTTCATCAGGGTGTCGAGCTTGCCGACCTTGTTCAGAGCCTGCTTGACCTTGGTCAGCAGTTGCTCGTTGGTGAACGGTTTGCTGACGTAACCGGTGACGCCGGCCTGGATCGCCTGCACGACGTTTTCCTTGTCGCCACGGCTGGTAACCATGATGAACGGCATGGTTTTGAGATTGTCCTGCTCACGGCACCAGGTCAGCAGTTCGAGGCCGGACATTTCCGGCATTTCCCAGTCGCACAGCACCAGGTCGAAGGCTTCCTTGGCCAGCATGGCCTGGGCCTTCTTGCCGTTGATGGCGTCCTCGGTGCGAATCCCCGGGAAGTAATTACGCAGGCACTTTTTCACCAGGTCACGAATGAACGATGCATCGTCCACGACCAACACACTGATCTTGCTCATCCAACACCCCTATTAAAATCCCGGCAAGCATAACGCTGGCTGATGGCACATTGCCAAAACTCTTCAGTCACGCCGGGACTTTTCGTTCGCGGGTGCTGCTTTTTAATTCGGTTCTGCCTATGAAAAGCAGAAACAAAAACGCCCGGCCAAAGGGCCGGGCGCTTTTCTCAGGCAATCTTACTTATCGTCAGCATCGCCCGGAACATTAGCGGTTTCACCACTTGTCCCTTCAACTTCTTCCTTCATGCGCTTGAGGCCCATGTGGCGCACATCGGTGCCGCGCACCAGATAGATCACCAGCTCAGAGATGTTGCGGGCGTGGTCGCCGATCCGCTCCAGCGAACGCAGCACCCAGATAATGCTCAAGACCCGCGAGATAGAGCGCGGGTCTTCCATCATGTAGGTCGCCAGTTCGCGCAGAGCGGTTTTGTATTCGCGGTCGATGATCTTGTCGTACTGCGCCACCGACAACGCCAGATCGGCGTCGAAGCGGGCAAACGCGTCCAGCGCATCGCGCACCATGTTGCGCACCTGGTCACCGATGTGGCGCACTTCGACGTAACCGCGCGGCGCTTCGCCTTCTTCGCACAGCTGAATCGCGCGGCGGGCGATCTTGGTCGCTTCGTCGCCGATGCGCTCAAGGTCGATCACCGACTTGGAGATGCTGATGATCAGACGCAGGTCGGAGGCCGCAGGCTGACGACGGGCCAGAATGCGCAGGCATTCTTCGTCGATGTTGCGTTCCATCTGGTTGATCTGGTCGTCGATCTCGCGCACTTGCTGGGCCAGGCCCGAGTCGGCCTCGATCAGCGCGGTGACCGCGTCGTTGACCTGCTTCTCGACCAGCCCGCCCATGGCCAGCAGGTGGCTGCGCACTTCTTCCAGTTCGGCGTTGAACTGCGCGGAAATGTGATGGGTAAGGCCTTCTTTACTAATCATGTTGGCGTCCTTGGAGCGTCCGGTAAGGTGCGGCGGGCCGCAGCGTCAAATCTGTGAATAACCCGCAACTGTCAGCCGTAACGACCGGTGATGTAGTCTTCGGTCTGCTTCTTGGCCGGATTGGTGAACAGGGTATCGGTGTCGCCGAATTCCACCAGTTTGCCCATGTACATGAACGCCGTGTAGTCGGACACCCGCGCCGCCTGCTGCATGTTGTGGGTCACGATGACGATGGTGAACTTGGATTTGAGCTCGTAGATCAGCTCTTCGACTTTCAGGGTCGAGATCGGGTCGAGGGCCGAGCACGGTTCGTCGAGCAGCAGCACTTCCGGTTCCACGGCGATGGTACGGGCGATCACCAGACGCTGTTGCTGGCCGCCGGACAGGCCGAGGGCCGAGTCATGCAGACGGTCTTTGACTTCGTCCCACAGGGCCGCGCCTTTCAACGCCCACTCGACGGCTTCGTCGAGGATGCGCTTCTTGTTGATGCCCTGGATGCGCAGACCGTAGACCACGTTTTCGTAGATGGTCTTCGGGAACGGGTTCGGCTTCTGGAACACCATGCCGACCCGGCGACGCAGCTCGGCCACGTCTTCGCCCTTGCGGTAGATGTTGTTGCCGTACAGGTTGATCGCGCCTTCGACGCGGCAGCCGTCCACCAGATCGTTCATGCGGTTGAAGGTACGCAGCAGCGTGGACTTGCCGCAGCCGGACGGGCCGATGAAGGCGGTCACGCGCTGTTTCGGGATGTTCATGCTGACATCGAACAGCGCCTGTTTCTCGCCGTAGTACAGGCTCAGGCCCGGCACTTCGATGGCTACGGTTTCCTGCTCGAGGTTCAGGCTCTGCTTGTCGCGGCCCAGGGCAGACATGTTGATGCCGTGGGTATGTGTTTCGTGCTGCATGGGAGATCCCCTGTGCTAACAAATTCGGTTCGTTGAACCACTGGCCAAACCAGCGGGTAACGCAAATTCAGTTTTTGTCGCGATCCCTGTGGGAGCTGGCTTGCCAGCGATGGCATCACTGCGGTGTAACTGAAACACCACGTCGCCTGCATCGCTGGCAAGCCAGCTCCCACAGGATTTGTTTTAACTGTCTAGAGCTTTGTACTTCTCGCGCAGGTGGTTACGGATGTACACCGCCGACAGGTTCAGGGTGGCGATCACCAGCACCAGCAACAGCGCCGTGGCGTACACCAGCGGCCGCGCGGCCTCGACGTTCGGGCTCTGAAAGCCAACGTCATAGATGTGGAAGCCCAGGTGCATGATCTTCTGATCCAGGTGCAGGTACGGGTAGTTGCCGTCCACCGGCAGCGACGGCGCCAGTTTCACCACACCCACCAGCATCAGCGGCGCCACTTCGCCGGCGGCGCGAGCCACGGCGAGGATCATGCCGGTCATCATGGCCGGACTGGCCATCGGCAGAACGATCTTCCACAGGGTTTCAGCCTTGGTCGCGCCGAGGGCCAGCGAGCCCTCACGCACGGTGCGCGGGATACGCGCCAGACCTTCTTCGGTGGCCACGATCACCACCGGCACCGCCAGCAGTGCCAGGGTCAACGAAGCCCAGAGCAGACCCGGTGTACCGAAGGTCGGTGCCGGCAGCGCTTCAGGGAAGAACAGACGGTCGAGCGAACCACCCAGCACGTAGACGAAGAAGCCCAGACCGAACACGCCGTAAACAATCGCCGGAACACCCGCCAGGTTGTTCACCGCGATCCGGATCACCCGGGTCAGGGTGTTCTGCTTGGCGTATTCACGCAGGTACACCGCCGCCAGCACACCGAACGGGGTCACGATCATCGCCATGATCAGAGTCATCATCACGGTGCCGAAGATCGCCGGGAAAATCCCGCCTTCGGTGTTCGCTTCACGCGGGTCGTCGGACAGGAATTCCCAGACCTTGCTGAAGTAGAAACCGATCTTGGTGAACGTACCCATCGCGTTCGGCTGGTAGGCGTGAACCACTTTGCCCAGGCCGATTTCGATTTCCTTGCCGTTCGCATCACGAGCGGTCAAGGCGTCACGGTTGAACTGCGCGTGCAGGTCGGCCAGACGGGCTTCGATGTCCTGATAGCGGGCGTTCAGCTCGGCGCGCTCGGATTCCATGTCCGCTTGCGCGGTGGCGTCGAGCTTGCCTTCCAGCTCCAGCTTGCGACCGTGCAGACGGATGCGCTCGAGGCCGGCGTTGATCGCACCGATATCGACTTTTTCCAGAGTCTTGAGCTGGGCGGCAAGTTTGTTCACGCGATCGATCCGCGCTTGCAGCTCAGGCCAGGCCGCTTCGCCTTCGGCGATCACCTTGCCGTCCTGTTTGACGTTGACCAGGTAGCCGTAGAAGTTGCCCCACTCACGACGCTCCAGCGCCATCAGCTCCGGCGGATTCTTCTGGTCGGTCAGCCACTCGCCGACGATCCAGGTGAAGTCGTTGCCGTTCAGGTCACGGTTACCGACCTTGATCAGCTCGCGGGTCATGAATTCCGGACCTTCGTCCGGCACCGGCAGGCCGGCGCTCTTCAGACGGGCGCGCGGCACTTCTTCTTTCTGCACCACCTCGCCCACGACCAGATGCTGGCCCTGGCCCGGTACGTCATAGCTGGCGTGGATCAGATCCGCCGGCCAGAAGTGACCCATACCGCGCACGGCGATCACCGCCAGCAGGCCAATGGTCATGATGACCGCGATGGACACCGCGCCGCCGCTGATCCAGACGCCGGGGGCGCCGCTCTTGAACCATCCTTTCAGGGAGTTCTGTTTCACAGACTTCTACCTTTGCTTAAAGCGACGAGTATTTCTTGCGCAGACGCTGACGAATCAGTTCCGCGAGGGTGTTCATGACGAAGGTGAACAACAGCAGCACCAGCGCCGAGAGGAACAGCACGCGGTAGTGGCTGCCGCCGACTTCCGACTCCGGCATTTCCACCGCGACGTTGGCGGCCAGGGTGCGCAGGCCTTCGAACAGGTTCATTTCCATGACCGGGGTGTTGCCGGTGGCCATCAGCACGATCATGGTTTCGCCGACCGCACGGCCCATGCCGATCATCAGCGCCGAGAAAATGCCCGGGCTGGCGGTCAGGATGACCACGCGAGTCATGGTCTGCCACGGTGTGGCACCGAGGGCCAGCGAGCCCAGGGTCAGGCCGCGCGGCACGCTGAACACGGCGTCTTCGGCGATCGAGTAGATGTTCGGAATCACCGCAAAGCCCATGGCCAGACCGACCACCAGGGCGTTGCGCTGGTCGTAGGTGATGCCCAAGTCGTGGGAGATCCACATGCGCATGTCACCGCCGAAGAACCAGTTCTCCATAAACGGGCTCATGTACAGCGACAGCCAGCCCACGAACAGGATCACCGGGATCAGCAGCGCACTTTCCCAGCCGTCCGGGACTTTCAGGCGGATCGACTCAGGCAGACGACTGAAAGTGAAACCGGCGATCAGAATGCCGATCGGCAGCAGCATCAGCAGGCTGAAGATGCCCGGCAGGTGCCCTTCCACATACGGCGCAAGGAACAGGCCGGCGAAGAAACCGAGGATCACCGTCGGCATCGCTTCCATCAGCTCGATCACCGGCTTGACCTTGCGGCGCATGCCCGGGGCCATGAAGTACGCGGTGTAAATCGCCGCGGCGACGGCCAGCGGTGCAGCCAGCAGCATCGCGTAGAACGCGGCTTTCAGGGTGCCGAAGGTCAGTGGCGACAGGCTCAGTTTCGGTTCGAAATCGGTGTTGGCCGCAGTCGATTGCCAGACGTATTTAGGCTCGTCGTAGTTCTCGTACCAGACCTTGCTCCACAGCGCGCTCCACGAAACTTCCGGGTGCGGGTTGTCGAGCAGCAGCGGTTGCAGCTTGCCGCCGGCTTCGACGATCACGCGGTTGGCGCGCGGCGACAGGCCGAACAGGCCCTGGCCTTCGACGACTTGATCGACCAGTAAGGTGCGGTGCGCGGTGCTGTGGAACACGCCGAGCTTGCCGCTGGCATCCAGGGCCAGGAAGCCCTTGCGACGTTCTTCGGCGGAGATTTCCACGATCGGCGTGGTGCCCATCTGGAAGGTGCGGATCTGCTTCAGGCGCAGTTCGCCGTCGGTGTCGCGGGCCATGAACCACTGGGCCAGGCCACCCTTGGAGTCACCGACGATCAGCGAGATGCCACCCACCAGTTGCGTGGCGGCGGTGACTTCGGCGTCGGCGTTTTCCAGCAGCTTGTAGCGTCCGTTGAGGCTCTTGTCGCGCAGGCTGAACACGTCGGCCTGGGCACGCCCGTTGACCACGTACAGCCACTGCTGGCGCGGGTCGACGAAGATGTTTTTCACAGGTTCAGTCATCTGCGGCAGATCGATACGCTTCTGCTCGTTGGTGACTTCGCCGGTCATCATGTTTTCTTCGCTGGTCAGCGACAGCACATTGAGTTGCGAACCGGTGGAGCCGACCAGCATCAGGGTCGAATCGGTGGCATTGAGGCTGACATGCTCCAGCGCACCGCCGCTTTCGTTCAGCGCGATCGGTGTCTCGCCGTACGGGTACTCAATGGCCGGGGTGATGGTTTTCTTGCCGTCCGGGTAGCTGACTTTATAAGTGTGACGGAACACCAGCGCCTGGCCGTTGGACAGGCCCACGGCCACCAGCGGATGGCCCGGCTGGTCTTCGCCGATGGAGGTCACACTGGCGCCTGCCGGCAGGGGCAGATCGACGCGCTTCAATTCAGCGCCACTGTCGATGTCGAAGAACAGCGCCTGACCCTTGTCGGAAACGCGCATGGCCACCTGATTCTGCTCTTCGAGCGAAATCATCAGCGGCTTGCCGGCGTCCTGCATCCAGGCCGGGGTGATTGCATCTTTCGCAGTCAGGTCAGCACCTTTGAACAGCGGCGCGACCACGTAGGCGAGGAAGAAGAAGATCAGGGTGATGGCTGCCAGTACCGCCAGACCGCCGACGAGGACGTACCAGCGGGTGAAGCGATCCTTGAGCGCGCGAATGCGGCGCTTGCGTTGCAACTCAGGCGTATTGAAGTCAATGCGCTTGGGAGGGTTCGTAGTCATTTTGGAATTGGCCAGATCATTCATGCGCACACCCTAGCGATCCTGTATGACAGAAAGATGACAATGCAGTGACGCACCAAATCCGCCGCCAGCAGGGCACTGGCAGTGGATAGAAGAATTCGGGGAGTGTGGGGGCCGGGCCGCTTGCGGGCCGGGCCCCACACGGGAGTCAGGCGGGGTTCACCCCTGACTCAGTTTGTTACTTTTTTGCGACTTCAGCGCCGCCTTCCTGCAGACCCAGGTCAGCCAGTGCTTTTGCAGCAACCTTGGCTGGCAGCGGGATGTAGCCGTCTTTCACGACCACTTCCTGGCCCTGTTTCGACAGAACCAGTTTCACGAACTCGGCTTCCAGCGGGGCCAGAGGCTTGTTCGGGGCCTTGTTGACGTACACGTACAGGAAACGCGACAGCGGGTATTTGCCGTTCAGGGCGTTTTCTTCGGTGTCTTCGATGAAGTCAGTGCTGCCCTTCTTCGACAGAGCAACGGTTTTCACGCTGGCGGTCTTGTAGCCGATGCCCGAGTAACCGATGCCGTTCAGCGAGGAGCTGATCGACTGCACGACCGAAGCCGAGCCTGGTTGTTCGTTGACGTTAGGCTTGTAGTCGCCTTTGCACAGGGCTTCTTCCTTGAAGTAGCCGTAGGTGCCGGATACCGAGTTACGGCCGAACAGTTGAACCGGCTTGTTGGCCAGGTCGCCGGTCACGCCCAGGTCACCCCAGGTTTTAACGTCGGTCTTGGCGCCGCACAGACGGGTGGACGAGAAGATCGCGTCAACCTGTTCCATGGTCAGGTGCTGGATCGGGTTGTCCTTGTGTACGAAAACAGCCAGGGCGTCCACGGCAACCGGGATAGCAGTTGGCTTGTAGCCGTATTTCTGTTCGAAGGCCGCCAGTTCGGTGTCCTTCATCTTGCGGCTCATGGGACCTAAGTTGGAGGTGCCTTCAGTCAGCGCAGGTGGCGCAGTGGCGGAGCCGGCAGCCTGAATCTGAATGTTTACGTTCGGGTATTCTTTTTTGTAGTTCTCAGCCCAGAGGGTCATGAGGTTGGCCAGGGTATCGGAACCGACGCTGGACAGGTTGCCCGACACACCAGTGGTCTTGGTGTAGCTCGGGATAGCAGGGTCAACAGCGGCAACCGCGTTGGCAGTCGCAACGCCAGCAGCGACAAAAGTCATTGCCGCCATCAAACGCTTCAGTTTCATGCCTTACTCCTAGCAGATAGGGTGTGTTAAGTCGGGGCCAAGTATCAGCAGGCCGTGTGAACACTCTATGGCTGAAATATGACAATTGGATGAAAGGCCAGCATCCGAGGCGTCACAAAAAATGAATTCCGCAGCAGGTTGACAAATCAAATGCAAAAGATAGCCTTGTCAACCACGAGAGGAACTCATGATAAACGACCGAATTCGCCGCGCCCGCCTGCAACGAGGCCTCACCCTAGAGGGTCTGGCGGCCCAGCTTGGCGACATCACTAAACAAGCGTTAAGCAAATATGAGAAGGGGTTGAGCACTCCAAACTCTTCTCGCCTGCTGCAACTGGCCAAGGCACTTCAGGTCAGTCCCGAATATTTTTTCCGCGCGGAGGTTATTCCGCTGGCACCTCTTGAGTTTCGAAAGCTGGCCAAAATGCCCAAGTATCGCCAAGCTCAGGTTGAAGAAAAAATTCGGGAACATCTCGAACGCTACATTTCACTTGAGCAATGCTTCGATCCTGCGGATATCCACACCCCTGCCACCCCCGCGCAGATGCTCCCGGTGTCGACCCTGGAAGAGGCTGAGCTCGCAGCCGAGAAGCTGCGCCAATTTTGGGGAATCGGTAGCGATCCCATTGCCAATCTGACTGAGCAACTGGAAGAGCACAGCATCAAGGTTGCGATGCTCAACGGCCCAGATGATTTTGACGGAGCTTGCGCGGCTACCGGTGACGGCGACCATGTATTGATTGCTTTGAATTCTGACCGTCCAGGTGAGCGAATCCGATTTACGGCTGCTCATGAGCTCGGCCATTGGGTTATGGCGTTACCTGAAGACATGCCGGAGAAAGACAAAGAAAACTGTTGTCACCGTTTTGCCGGTGCATTTCTCTATCCCGCCAAAAGCGTAACCGGCGATTTCGGCAGCCATCCCCGTTCCAGAGTGCACCCACGAGAGCTACTCATCGCCAAACGCCAATACGGAATATCAATGCACGCTGCGTTGAGACGACTGAAGGATTTGAAGCTACTTAGCGAAAGTGGCTACAAATCCCTCACTATTCAATTCAGTGCCAACGGCTGGCGCAAAGCTGAGCCTGAACCTATGCCGTGCAAACCACCCCAGCGCTTTGATTCACTGGTGTTCTGGGGATTGGCGGAAGGATTGATCACCAAGTCGCGGGCTGCTGAACTCCTGCGCAAACCAGTGAGCGCACTTGATCCCAATTTCTTGGGCTCACTGGAGAGTGCATGAATCTGATCTATATCAGTGATACGAATATCTGGATCGACTTCAGAAATGCCGGATTACTGGAGCAGATGTTCAGCTTGCCGTTTACGCTGTGTTGCACTGACTTTGTAATGTACGAACTCGACGACTTTTCACACGACGAACTGCTCGATAGAGGGTTGATTGTCGAGTCGTTCGATGAGGCAGGTGTAATACGATTGTCGGGGTTGAGGATCGAGCACAACAACAGCTCTTTAGCCGACGTCTCCTGCTACCTGCTTGCGCAGGAAACGGGCCGTCCTTTACTCACTGGAGATGGCAGGTTGCGCCGTCAGGCCCAAAGAGATGGGCTACAGGTACACGGCGCGCTATGGCTGCTCGATTTAATGGTAGAGCACCAAGTCATCGACGAAACAGAAGCCGCAAATGCTTTGGCTCACATGCTCGAACACGGTGCTCGCCTGCCGGTTGGCGAGTGTGAAACAAGGCTTTCGCGCTGGCGAAAGCCCTGAGTTCTGAAACTGAATCAGCGACCTTTGCTCCACAACCACGCACCGACCAGGATCCCCATCCCGCACAGCACCGCCACATAGTAGGCAGGCCCCATCGCGCTTTCTTTCAGCAGCAGGCTGACCACCATCGGGGTCAGGCCGCCGAAGATCGCGTAAGCGACGTTATAAGAGAAGGACAGACCGCTGAAGCGCACCACCGGCGGAAACGCCTTGACCATCACATATGGCACCGCGCCAATGGTGCCGACCAGGAAACCGGTCAGCGCGTACAGCGGGAACAGCCAGTTCGGGTGATCAGCGAGGCTGTGATAGAACGTCCAGGAACTGGCCAGCAAGCCCAGGCAACCGAATACAAACACGCGACCGGCACCAAAGCGATCCGCCAGCGCGCCGGAAATGATGCAACCAAAGCTCAGGAACACGATTGCCAGGCTGTTGGATTGCAGCGCGGTGGTCGGCGAGAAGTGATAGACCGTCTGCAGCACGGTCGGGGTCATCAGGATCACCACGACGATGCCGGCGGACAGCAACCAGGTCAGCAGCATCGACACCGCGATCGCCCCGCGGTGGTCACGCAGCACCGCGCGCAGCGGCACCTCCTCGGCCAGCGCCTTACGCAGTTGCAGCTCGGCGAACACCGGGGTCTCGTGCAGCCAGCGACGCAGGTAGACCGAGAACAGACCGAACACGCCGCCGAGCAGGAACGGGATCCGCCAGGCGTAATCCGCAACTTCCACAGGCGTATAGATACTGTTGATCGCAGTAGCGACCAGCGAGCCGAGCAGGATGCCCGCCGTCAGGCCGCTGGTCAGGGTGCCGCAGGCGTAGCCGATGTGCTTGCCGGGCACGTGTTCGGAAACGAAGACCCACGCCCCCGGCACTTCGCCGCCAATCGCCGCGCCCTGAATGACGCGCATCAACAGCAGCAGAATCGGCGCCCACATGCCGATCTGCGCGTAGGTCGGCAGCAGGCCCATGATCAGGGTCGGCACCGCCATCATGAAAATGCTCAGGGTGAACATCTTCTTGCGCCCCAGCAGGTCGCCGAAGTGCGCCATCACGATTCCGCCCAGCGGCCGCGCCAGGTAACCGGCGGCAAAGATGCCGAAGGTCTGCATCAGGCGCAGCCACTCAGGCATGTCGGCCGGGAAGAACAATTTGCCGACCACGGTGGCAAAGAACACGAAAATGATGAAATCGTAGAACTCCAGCGCGCCCCCCAGGGCCGATAGCGACAGAGTCTTGTAGTCATTGCGGGTCAACGGTCGTGCGGGTTGGTCGGGCTGCGCGAGGCTCGAGGGCGCTGTGGTCATGGCAAGGTCTTCTCTTATAGTCGGATCTGCCGCCACAACAACGCTGGCTGTGGCTCGGGCAGGTTCGGCACCATAGCAAATTGTTCGAAAAAGCACATAGAGGCGCGTATTTGCCGGTCGAAATGAGAACCGGACGGTCGTCGCGGAGTCTACCGACCGATATACTCGCAACCTTGCTCCGGTTTGTAGGGGGTTGCTGTGCGAAAACGTCGTTGGCCCGACCTTTGCTCGGGATTAGCCGGTTTCGCAGAGTTTCTCCTTAGGCGCCTGATGGAAAACGTGACGAACGTAGTATGTTCGGTGCTGAATCGTTTTTCCCGAAGACGGCTACCACCAGCAGCACCCACGAAGAGTCACGGGTCAGAGGCCCCCCCGGCATGATAGAGCTAGAACAAGAAGATCCGATCCCGCAAGGCGACCTGGCTTTGCAAATCACCGCGCTTCCCCGCGAAACCAACGGCTTCGGCGATATTTTCGGCGGATGGCTGGTGGCACAGATGGACCTGGCCGGCACGGCCATGGCCAGCCGTGTTGCCGGTGGCCGTGTCGCGACCGTTGCCATTGATCGCATGGCGTTTCTGGTCCCGGTGGCCGTCGGCGCGCAATTGTCCTTTTATACCCAGACCCTGGAAATCGGCCGCAGCTCGATCCAGATGATGGTCGAGGTGTGGAGCGACGACCCGCTGTCCAGCGAGTGGCGCAAGGTGACTGAAGCGGTGTTTGTGTTCGTCGCCATCGATGGCAGCGGTCGCACCCGCTCGGTTCCGCCACGCGCACGTTAAACCTCGCGACCGTTTCACGGTCGATAGTCGTCCAAGTTGCTGATCGAGAGTTGCCCCATGAACACGCCCAACGTTGAAGCCGTGAAACTGGATGAACTGAACTGCTGGCGCATCCGCCACGGTCAGGCCGAAGTGCTGGTGGCCCAGCAAGGTGCGCACATTCTCAGTTATCAGATCGATGGCCAGCCGCCGATCATCTGGCTCAACGACAAGGCCGTGTTCCAGACCGGCAAAAGCATCCGCGCCGGTGTGCCGGTGTGCTGGCCGTGGTTCGGCAAGTTCGAACGCAACCCGCAGAGCGTGCAGGCCATGTACACAGGTGCGCAACCAGCCCCCGCGCACGGCCTGGTGCGGGCAATGGATTGGGAGCTGGGCGGCATCGAATCAGAGGCTGACGGCGTCAAGGTCGAATTCAGGCTGCCCCGTCCCGAAGGCGGACTGCCGGGCTGGCCGCATCAGGTCGATCTGACCCTGACCCTGCACTTGTCCGAGCAATTGCAGTTCAGCCTGACCAGCCACAACCGTGGCAACGACACCGTCAGCCTCAGTCAGGCGTTGCACACGTATTTTTCCGTCAGCGACGTGCGCAACGTGCGCGTCGCCGGCGTCGATGGCTTGAACTACATCGAGACCCTCGACGACTGGAAGACCTGCACCCAGCAAGGCGACCTGCACTTTGCCGGCGAAACCGACCGCATCTATCTCGACGCCCCGCCGCAACTGAGCATCGTCGACCCGGCCTGGGAGCGGCGCATTGTGCTGACGGCTACCGGCTCGCGCACAGCGGTGATCTGGAACCCGTGGATCGACCGCGCAGCGGCGCTCAGCGACATGGACAACGACGGCTGGCAGCGCATGCTGTGCATCGAGACGGCGAACGTGATAGACGATGTCGTGACACTGGCACCGGGCGCTAGTCACACGATGGGTGTCCGCATCGGCAGCCAGCCACTCTGAAAACAAAAATCGCAGCCCCGGGGCTGCGATTTTCGTTTGCGGCTGTGTATTACAGATCAGATTCCTGCACCACCCGCACCTTGTCCGCTTCCAGCGCGTACGCCGCATCGGCCAGATCATTGCTGACCTTTTCGATCTTCAGCGTGCCGGTCACCCACAGCGGTGTGTAGATGTCATCCAGCTTCAAGCCCTTTGGATAGCGCACCAGCACCAGTTGATTCGGTGGCGGTGGCGGCACGTGGATGCACGCGCCCGGATACGGCACGAGGAAGAACAGCGTGCTGCGACCCTTGGCGTCGGATTCCAGCGGCACCGGATAACCACCGATGCGGATGTGTTTGTCGTTCATCGACGCCACGGTCTTGGTCGAATACATCACCGCCGGCAAACCTTTGGCCTGCTTCATCCCACCTTTCTGGGTGAAGGTGCCGGTGGCTTCCGGAGAGTTGTGGTCGATTTCAGGCATGGCCTCAAGGGCTTTCTGGTCCGACTTGGGCATCAGTTCCAGCCAGTCGGTTTCCGGCAGTTCGCCGGCGTGGGCCAGACCACTGCCCAGCAAAAGGAGAGTCAACAGAAGACGGCGCATGAAAGTGCTCGGTAAAGGATGCTCGAATAGGGAGGGAACGCTGAATCGCCGAGCATTCTAGCCCTCCCCGCCGGATTGGCAGAGAGGGCTTTGTCGCTTTGGATCAGTTCTTTTTGATCAGGCCGTAGATCACCAGCAGCACGATCGCGCCGACCAGTGCGCCGATGAAACCTGCGCCCTGACCGGCCTGATAGATGCCCAGGGCCTGGCCGCCGTAGGTGGCTGCCAGCGAACCGCCGATACCGAGCAGGATGGTCATGATCCAGCCCATGCTGTCATCGCCCGGTTTCAGGAACCGCGCCAGCAGGCCGACGATGAGGCCGATAAAGATGGTTCCGATAATTCCCATGGCATTTCCCTCTGAATGGTAGATATGCGATGAAGCCTAGCCAGACTTTCGCATCCTGCCATCAGAGAACGGCGGCCCCTTAATGGTTCCGCCGCTGCCAGATGAAACTGTCGTTACTCGGCGATCAGCGCTTCGACCTTGAGGATCTGTTGCTCGAGAGTTGCCTTGTCCTTGCAGCGCAGGTTGGCGTGACCGACCTTGCGCCCGGCCTTGAAGGCCTTGCCGTAGTGATGCAGGTGGCAATCGTCGATGGCGATGACTTTTTCAACCGGCGGAACAACGCCGATGAAGTTGAGCATCGCGCTCTCGCCGACCTTGGCGGTCGAACCCAGCGGCAGACCGGCGACGGCCCGCAGGTGGTTTTCGAACTGGCTGCACTCGGCGCCTTCGGTGGTCCAGTGCCCGGAGTTGTGCACGCGCGGTGCGATTTCGTTGGCCTTGAGGCCGCCGTCGACTTCAAAGAACTCGAACGCCATCACACCGACATAATCCAGCTGCTTGAGCACGCGGCTGGAATAATCTTCGGCCAGGGCCTGGAGCGGGTGATCGGAGCTGGCGACCGACAGCTTGAGGATGCCGCTGTCGTGGGTGTTGTGCACCAGTGGATAGAATTTCGTCTCGCCATCGCGGGCGCGCACGGCGATCAGCGACACTTCGCCGGTGAATGGCACGAAGCCTTCCAGCAGGCAAGGCACGCTGCCCAGTTCGGCGAAGGTACCGACCACGTCTTCCGGCTTGCGCAGGACTTTCTGACCCTTGCCGTCGTAACCCAGAGTGCGGGTTTTCAGCACGGCCGGCAGGCCGATCGACGCGACGGCGGCGTCCAGGTCGGCTTGCGACTGGATGTCGGCGAACGCCGGGGTCGGAATCCCCAGGTCCTTGAACATGCTCTTTTCGAACCAGCGGTCGCGAGCGATGCGCAGGGCTTCGGCGCTCGGGTAGACCGGCACGAATTGCGAAAGGAACGCCACGGTTTCAGCCGGAACGCTTTCGAACTCGAAGGTCACCAGGTCGACTTCATCGGCCAACTGGCGCAGATGATCCTGATCGCCGTAATCGGCCCGCAGGTGTTCGCCCAGCGCAGCGGCGCACGCGTCCGGCGCAGGGTCGAGGAAAGCGAAGTTCATGCCCAGCGGAGTGCCCGCCAGAGCCAACATGCGACCCAACTGGCCGCCACCGATTACACCGATCTTCATCTCAACAACCTCAGGCAATACGTGGGTCTGGATTGTCCAGGACGCTGTCTGTCTGCTCGGCACGGAAGGTTTTCAGTACCGCGTGGAATTGTGGATGCTTGGCGCCCAGGATGCTCGCCGACAGCAGGGCTGCGTTGATCGCGCCGGCCTTGCCGATGGCCAGAGTGGCGACCGGAATACCGGCCGGCATCTGCACGATCGACAGCAGCGAGTCGACGCCCGAGAGCATCGCCGACTGCACCGGAACGCCCAGCACCGGCAGGTGGGTCTTGGCCGCACACATGCCTGGCAGGTGGGCTGCGCCACCGGCACCGGCGATGATCACCTCGATGCCACGGCCCTCAGCCTCTTCGGCGTACTGGAACAGCAGATCCGGGGTGCGGTGGGCGGAAACCACCTTGACCTCGTACGGGATGCCGAGCTTTTCCAGCATATCGGCGGTGTGGCTAAGGGTGGACCAATCGGACTTGGAGCCCATGATCACGCCAACCAGTGCACTCATCGTCGCGCCTCTTCTCTCTGGGCGCCCGCAGGCGCGTCAAAAACAACAAGCCACGCAGAATGCGTGGCTTGTTGTAGGAAAAATGGCCGGACGAACCGGCCGAAGGCCGCGCAGTATACCGCAAAGAAAGCAATAAACAGCCCCCGTCGCGACCATCTGTCATCTGAACCTAACCACACATTTTGCTGACTCGAGGTTCAAGAATACTGCTTCGTTTTTTCCCACGGGAAACATGATCAACAGGTCGAATGGAGAGCGCACTCAAATTTCCGCATGAGTTCATGTAATAAAAATCAAAATATTCCCAAGAGCCACAATAAAATTTAAATGATATACAACCAAGCATGAAACAAAAAAACAGAGAGCCCACCAAAAACAAAAACTTATATTGCACAGCAACAAATCCATATTAAAAGCACTTCCAAAATCACAACGGCAGGACAGTCGGCACCATCAGGCCTGCCCGTCACTATCAAGTAAATTGCAATCATCCAAGGAACGGAACATGGCCAAACAGCCCTTAACACTGAATGTCTTCATCCATGAGGACTTATCGGACGACAGCAGACGAGACTTGTACAACACTCATTTTTCCTGGTTTACCGACGAAATCCAGAAACTTTCTGGCCGCAAGCTATCAGTCAATATGTTCACCCCGTCAGAAGCAGAAACCTTGAGTGGTTTTGATTATAAAAAAATATCTGCCGCCAGTTCTTTGGACGCTTGGGCAGAAAAACTAAGAAGCCATTTCGGCTCCGTGCTCCTGCAAGACTCGCACACAAGATTCAACAAGTATCTATTACTGACCCGCGACAATATAAACCCGAGCACAATGGGAATTGCACAAAGCAAGGGTTACGCGGGTATATCCTCGATAAGAAGCGACATGGTTCCTGCTCACGAAGCAGGCCACATGTTCGGCGCGACTCATGAAGACAGCGAAACCCTGTACAACGGCTGGTGGAGCGAAACAATCATGAGTGATGATGATTTCTCACCACTTCGAAGCAATGCCAACCGCTTCAGTGATAAAAACAGAGAGAACATTCGCAATTACCTGGACAAACCGATTGCACAGCGGGCCGTGCCGCGCCCCCAAGACGACTGGGACGACGATTGAACTGATGCAAACCTGCCGCATCCCACGAGCTCTCGTATTTTAATAAAGCTCACCCGGCTTGGCAGAGGCGAAAAACAACATTCGCCTCTGCTTTCATTCAGTTATTGCCACTCGCTGCACCGCCTTCCAGCTTGCGCCACAACAACCGCACATTGGCCTTGCGCACCAGCGCGCAGCGGTACAGGCGGATCTCCAGCGGCACATGCCATTGCGCGCCGCCGCAGACCACCAGTTCGCCACGGGCCAGTTCGGCTCGTACGCTCAGTTGCGGAACCCAGGCGATACCGAGGCCCTCCAGCGCCATGCTTTTCAGACTGTCGGCCATGGCGGTTTCATAGATCGTGGTGAAACGCAGCTGACGCTGGCGCAGCAAGCCATTCACCGAACGCCCGAGGAAGGCCCCGGCGCTGTACGCCAGCAGCGGCACACTGCCCTCGCCTTCCAGATCGAACATCGGTTTGCCGTCGGCATCCGCCGCGCACACCGGGAGCATTTCGGTCTGGCCCAGGTGCAGCGACGGGAAGATTTCCGGGTCCATCTGCATGGCGGCGTCCGGGTCATAGAACGCCAGCATC
Organism: Pseudomonas sp. 22085; assembly: GCF_052045815.1. Lineage (NCBI taxonomy): Bacteria > Pseudomonadati > Pseudomonadota > Gammaproteobacteria > Pseudomonadales > Pseudomonadaceae > Pseudomonas > Pseudomonas sp. 22085. Next base: position 5,102 of record NZ_JBQEQA010000025.1, on the reverse strand, counting down.
AGATCGCAACCACCTTCCCGCAGCGCGTGAACCGCGTCACCGACGTTGGTCGCTACCAGCCGCGTGGCAATGTTCAGGCCTTCGTTGCGCAGTTGAGCGATCCAGCGCGGGAAGAATCCGAGCGCCAACGAATGCGCCGCTGCGACCTGGATCACTTCGCCTTGCCCACCTTCGAGGTGATGCAAATGGCGCAACACCTCACCGAGCTGTTCGACCACGGTGCGCGCGGTCACCAGGAACAGTTGTCCCGCCGCCGTCAGCTCGATCGGCGTACGCGAGCGGTTGACCAGCGTCAGTCCGAGAGCCGCTTCCAGGCTGCGGATCCGCCGACTGAACGCCGGCTGGGTCACGAAGCGCCGTTCGGCCGCCTGCGAGAAGCTGCGGGTGGCAGCCAGAGCACTGAAGTCCTCGAGCCATTTGCTTTCCAGATTCATCACGTCCTCCCGGACACGCACCAAAACAGGTCACACGTCTGCCGCGCACGCGGCGTCACACGGGCATTATGCCGAATGTGCATAGGGCAGTGTTTAACAGCATTGGCCCAAAAATTCCCACAAGCCTAGCATTCGCAGCGTTCCGGCACAGACCGGGTCCATATCGAGATGATTTCTATCATGTCCTCCGCTGCATCATTCCGCACAGAAAACGACCTGCTTGGCACCCTCGAAGTCCCTGCTCAAGCGTATTACGGCATCCAGACCCTGCGAGCGGTGAACAACTTCCGTCTCTCGGGCGTTCCGATTTCGCACTACCCGAAGCTGGTTGTCGGTCTGGCGATGGTCAAACAGGCTGCCGCTGACGCCAACCGCGAGCTGGGTCACCTGAGCGAAGCCAAGCACGCTGCCATCAGCGAAGCCTGTGCCCGTCTGATCCGCGGCGATTTCCACGAAGAGTTCGTGGTCGACATGATTCAAGGTGGCGCCGGTACCTCCACCAACATGAACGCCAACGAAGTGATCGCCAACATCGCGCTGGAAGCGATGGGTCACCAGAAAGGCGAATACCAGTACCTGCACCCGAACGACGACGTGAACATGGCGCAGTCGACCAACGACGCCTATCCGACCGCGATCCGTCTGGGTCTGCTTCTGGGTCACGACGCGCTGCTGGCCAGCCTCGACAGCCTGATTCAGGCGTTCGCGGCCAAGGGTGAAGAATTCAATCACGTCCTGAAGATGGGCCGTACTCAGCTGCAAGACGCCGTACCGATGACCCTGGGTCAGGAATTCCGTGCTTTCGCCACCACCATGGGCGAAGACCTGGCCCGTCTGAAGACGCTGGCCCCGGAACTGCTGACCGAAGTGAACCTGGGCGGTACCGCGATCGGCACCGGCATCAACGCCGACCCGCGCTACCAGGCCCTGGCCGTACAGCGTCTGGCGCTGATCAGCGGTCAACCGCTGGTTCCAGCCGCCGACCTGATTGAAGCCACTTCCGACATGGGCGCCTTCGTGCTGTTCTCCGGCATGCTCAAGCGCACCGCGGTCAAACTGTCGAAGATCTGCAACGACCTGCGCCTGCTGTCCAGCGGCCCGCGCACCGGCATCAACGAAATCAACCTGCCGGCGCGTCAGCCAGGCAGCTCGATCATGCCAGGCAAGGTCAACCCGGTAATCCCGGAAGCCGTGAACCAGGTGGCATTCCAGGTCATCGGTAACGATCTGGCGCTGACCATGGCAGCCGAAGGCGGCCAACTGCAACTGAACGTGATGGAGCCGCTGATCGCCTTCAAGATCCTCGACTCGATCCGCCTGCTGCAACGCGCCATGGACATGCTGCGCGAGCACTGCATCGTCGGCATCACCGCCAACGAAGCGCGCTGCCGCGAACTGGTCGAACACTCGATCGGTCTGGTCACCGCACTGAACCCGTACATCGGCTACAAAAACGCCACCCGCATCGCCCGTATCGCCCTTGAAAGCGGCCGCGGCGTGCTGGAACTGGTGCGCGAAGAAGGTCTGCTCGACGAAGCCATGCTCGCCGACATCCTGCGCCCGGAAAACATGATTGCTCCGCGTCTGGTTCCGCTCAAAGCCTGAGCCGACGCGTGACGTGTAGCACCGCTCACCAGGTCGAGGGACTAGACACCTCTCACCTTTTGAGGGCTTGGGGAGCATTCCCCGAGCCCTTTTTTTTAACTGTTTGAACCTGAGAACCGTATGTATGGAAGCTGGCTGCAAACCGGCTCCCAGACAAGCCCGACGCCGGTAACGTCGGGTGTTTCAAAGCTTCGTTTCGTCGCTTGCACCACAACCGTGCAGACGGGCGCCGCACTGATCGGTATAGTGCCGCCCCTCTTCGCGTGAGCGGTCGTCGGTAACGAGGCCATAACCCATGCGAAACCCGAACTAATAACAAACCCGCGATATGGATCCGGGACGAAACCCTCGCCTCGCCCGTTGTGCCGCACGCACACCGGTGTAACGCGATGTTTCTGACCATCCAGCATTTGCTTAAACAATAAACAGCGAGGAAAAATCCATGCTCGAAGTCATCAACGACTTCCTCTCAGGGAAAGTACTGATCGTGCTCATTGTCGGGCTCGGTAGCTACTTCACGATTCGCTCGCGTTTCGTTCAATTGCGCCACTTCTTCCACATGTTCGCGGTGTTCCGCGACAGCCTCAAAGGCAGCGCCGGGCAACTCAGCTCGTTCCAGGCCCTGATGCTCAGCCTCGCCGGCCGCGTCGGTGCAGGCAACATCGCCGGTGTCGGCATCGCCGTGACCCTGGGTGGTCCGGGCGCGGTGTTCTGGATGTGGGTGACCGCTCTGGTCGGCATGTCCAGCAGCTTCTTCGAATGTACGCTGGCCCAGGTCTACAAGCGCGCCGATGGCGACGGCCTGTACCGTGGCGGTCCGGCTTACTACATCCAGCACGGCCTGAAGCTCAAAGGCATGGCGGTGGTGTTCTCGATCCTGCTGCTGGTCACCTACGGCTTCGCCTTCATCGGCCTGCAGTCCTACACCGTGACCCACTCGCTGCAAAACGCCTTTGCCTTTGATCCGCAACACACCGGTATCGTCCTGGCAGTGCTGCTGGCCATTACCTTCATCGGCGGCATCAAGCGCATCGCTTCGGTGTCCGACCTGCTGGTGCCGATCAAGACCCTGGCCTACATCGGCGTGACCCTGTACGTGATCGGCACCCAGATCGAACACGTGCCCGCCATGCTGGTCACCATCTTCAAAAGCGCCTTCGGTCTCGACCCGGCCTTCGGCGGTCTGCTCGGCAGCGCGATTGTCATGGGCGTGAAGCGTGGCGTGTTTGCCAACGAAGCGGGCCTGGGCAGTGCGCCGAACGTCGCCGCCGTGGCCGCCGTGAAGCACCCGGGCGCTCAAGGCGTGGTTCAGGCGTTCAGCGTGTTCCTCGACACCTTCGTGATCTGCACCTGCACCGCGCTGCTGATCCTGCTGTCGGGCTTCTACACCCCGGGCTTCGAAGGTGACGGCATCGTCCTGACCCAGAACTCGCTGGCCGCCGTGGTGGGTGACTGGGGCCGCATGTTCGTCAGCGTCGCGCTGTCGCTGTTCGTCTTCACTTGCATCCTCTACAACTACTACCTGGGCGAAAACAGCCTGCAGTTCCTCACTCGCAACCGTGCTGCGCTGATGACCTTCCGCGCCCTGGTACTGGCGCTGGTGGTCTGGGGTTCGATGCAAGACCTGTCGACCGTATTCGCCTTCGCCGACATCACCATGACCTGCCTGGCCTTCGTCAACCTGATGGCCCTGGCCCTGCTGTTCAAGGTCGGCATGCGCGTGATGCGCGACTACGATGCGCAGCGCCGCGCCGGCGTCGACCAGCCGGTGTTCGACTCCAGCAAGTTCAGCGACCTGGATCTGGACCTGAAGGCCTGGCCTGCCAATCCGTCGGCCGACACTCAGGCCAACGCTCAGCCGCAAGGCATCCCGGCAGCGCAACGCTGATCGGGTAAAAACCGGGCGCAGATCCTGCGCCCGGCGTGACACAAGCAGCGGTCGGCGTCATGCTCGACCGCATGCTGTCCTCGTTCAGGAGAACTCCCCATGAATTCCTCGACCTACCCTGCCGCCCAGCACGTGATGGTGCTGTACACCGGTGGCACCATCGGCATGCAGGCCAGCGCCAATGGCCTGGCTCCCGCTTCCGGTTTCGAAGCGCGGATGCGCGATTACCTGCACAGCCAGCCGGAGCTGGTGATGCCGCAGTGGCGCTTTCGCGAGATGTCGCCGCTGATCGACAGCGCCAACATGACCCCGGCCTACTGGCAGCAATTGCGTGAAGCGGTGGTCGACGCCGTCGATGTGCGAGGCTGCGACAGCGTGTTGATCCTGCACGGCACCGACACCCTGGCCTACAGCGCCGCCGCCATGAGCTTCCAGTTGCTCGGCCTGCATGCCCGCGTGTGCTTCACCGGCTCGATGCTGCCGGCCGGCGTCACCGACAGTGACGCCTGGGAAAACCTCAGCGGCGCACTGGTCGCCCTCGGCCACGGCCTGGCGCCGGGCGTGCATCTGTATTTCCACGGCGAACTGCTGACCCCGACCCGCTGCGCGAAAGTGCGCAGCTTCGGCCGTCATCCGTTCAAACGCCTGGAGCGTCAGGGCGGCGGCGTGAAAGCCACCTCGCTGCCAGCCACGCTGAACTACAACCAACCAAAGCAACTGGCCAAAGTTGCCGTGTTGCCGCTGTTCCCGGGCATCGGCGCCGAGATCATCGACGGCCTGCTCGACAGCGGCATTCAGGGTCTGGTGCTGGAGTGCTACGGCAGCGGCACCGGGCCGAGCGACAATCCGGAGTTCCTCGCCAGCCTCGGCCGGGCGCGGGACAGCGGCGTGGTCGTGGTTGCCGTGACGCAATGCCATGAAGGCGGTGTGGAGCTGGATGTCTACGAAGCGGGCAGCCGCTTGCGCGGTGTCGGCGTGTTGTCCGGGGGCGGCATGACCCGCGAAGCAGCGTTCGGCAAGTTGAACGGATTGCTCGGTGCAGGCCTTGAGACAGCTGAAGTACGACGCCTGGTCGAGCTCGATTTGTGTGGTGAGTTGGTCTGAGACCACGTCATACCCTGTGGGAGCGGGCTTGCTCGCGAAAGCGGCATGTCAGATACGTTGATGTCGTCTGA